>CAZRDZ010000134.1:0-2896 GCA_964599135.1 uncultured bacterium | reverse complement strand
AACTGCTTCTCTTTCGGTATATTTCATTTAAAAAACTCCTGTTTTTTCTTTTGAACAAGTGGGTGAATAAGTATAAGTATATTGGCCGAGACCGAAAGTTGTGTTTTTGCCTATGTGTATGTATTTGCCAAGTTCAATAAAAGGAAGAAATTTATCAAGGTCTCCTGTATATTCAATTTTCCCAACAACTCCTCCGATTTTCATACTCTGGTGTTGTCTTGTTGAATATCTGTAAAAGTCAATCCATCTTAAATTACATCGCGATATTCTTACTTTCTTACTTTCTTCAATCAAATTTTTCCAGTCAAATCCTATTTCAGAATTACACCAGAAAAAAGAAAGAAGTGATATCCTCCTTAAAAGATTTCTAAAAAACTGATGAAACTCAATAACTGATAAATATTTCCCATTATGCTTTATTTTTACAGGAGTTAAAAAATCAAAAATTATATTTTCAACACCAACAGGTTCAGTAAAATTTAATGGAGTGGATAATGGTTTCTCTATATATTCATTTCCATTTTCATAAATTGTTTTTTCAACTGGATAAATCTGTTCAACTTTCTCTATAGTAAATTTTTTTCTACCTTTTCCTATTCCAAATTCTCCAAGATGGGAAAAAGCAAGGAAAAAGTAAGGGAAATAATTTACTGCCTGTCCAATAAGGATTAAATTGAACTTAAATGTTTCAGACCCACTATACACCCCTTTATGTGATAAAGGTGGTTCAATAATAAATGGTTTAGGGACCTGTTTTAATCCTTTCCACTTTCCTCTGTTTTTTAAATTACCCTCAAAAATTAAACTATATGGACATTTATCAGATAAAAAACAACTTTCACAATCTTTTCTCACATTTGAAAAACAGACAATTTTCTTAAATGCATATCCAAAACCGCCTCTTAATGTTGTTCCTTTAAAATCTGGGAGGGAGAGGAATGTTTCTGGTTTTAAATAGAAGGATATTTTTGAAAATTTTAAATGGTTTATTCCATTAATTTTGTTAACCACTTTCATTTTTAAATTATATAAAAACAAATTTTAATCTGTCAAATTTTATTCTGGAATTACCGTAAAACTAAAACAAAAGACAGCAAAAATGAAACACCAAGTAATATAAAAATTAAACATCCGCATCCTTCTGATTGTTTTATTTCTCTGTAAACATTTTCTTCTTTTTCTATCTTTTCCAGTTTCTTTGAGGCAATGGCAACTGTATCACTTAGTGCCTTTCTAAATTGAAAAGGAAGGGCTTCATCTTTTGATACTCTTTTCCAGTTTTTTAAATCTTTCTTTAAATTTTCTCTTTTTTCTTTGTTCATTAAAACAAATCCTCATAATACACTTATTCTGGTATTTCTATAAGATTTCCACAATCTCTACACTTATAAATCCTTATTCTTCTATTGTTTCTGTTTGCAACAAGATTTCCTGTAAGTAATCCCCCAAGAACACTTTTTGTAAGCATCCCTCCAATAATTGCTGCCTCTATATTACCTCCAGGACTTCCAACTCTCCTTGTTCTTAAATATTCAGCAGTTCCACCACAATAGGGACATTTAACAGGAGGATAACCAGAGACAGAAGGATTTTCTTTAAGTGAGTTTTCAACTGCTTCCTTTGCTTCATTTATTTCTTTTACTGCCATTTTTACAACAGGAAGCCAGTAATATCTTATGTAAAACTTATCCTCTTTCTTTTTATATTCTACTTCCACTCCTGTTCTTTTCCCTTCCCAGTGAAAAATCTCTACCTCTTCATTCTCTGCCTTTGATTCTTCTTCACCGTAAATACTTTTAAAATAATCAATAATTTTCCTGTAATTATCATATTTTTCTTTTTCCAGCATAACAGAACCCAATCCCTCAAAAGGTTCTCCACTCCCATCATCAATATAAAAAAACGAATAGAGGATTTTATCAAAAATCATATCACCAATATAGAACTTATCATTATCTTTTTTATATATATTCCCAAACCATGGTATTTCTCTCACCAAACTAAAAAAAGGATAGTCCTCTTTACTATCACCCCATCTAAGAGAACCGAACCTGTTGCTATCAAGGTTTACAGGGAGGGAATTTTTATTCATATTTAAAAATTACCTTTATTTATTTCTGGCGTCAAGTAATTTTAGATTACTTTTATATTTCTGTGGAGGACGGTCCTCCACAATAAGTAGTTGACCTTATTTAATAATAAATAAAAAAACAAAACTTAATAATATCCCTGAAAATAAAAAAATTAGAAGACATCCACAGCCATAGCACCCCTGATATTCCACATTGGGATTTTTGAAATTGTTAGTTTGTCCTCTGGTAGTTTTTTCCGTTAGTTCTTCTTTCCCAAGGTAATTGATGCTAATATAATCCCCAGAAATAATATTTAAGAGAACTGTTCCTGACCCTATTTTCTTTATCTCTTCAAGTTTTCCTATAGATACTTCAGGGAAATTTTTTAAAACAGCATTACCCGGCATTACTCCAAGATAATCACTCTCTAATGTTCCGAATTCCGGGTCCTGAAAAAAATACATAACTTCAAATAAATCATCTTCATCTATTCCCATCTTCTCCCCTCTTTTAGAAATTTTTAATAGTTATTACCCTATTTGAACAGGTTGTTCAATCCCCTTTTAAGCGGGTTAGTCATTCCTACAGGTGAATAAAAATGAAGATGAAAATAGGAAAGATTGAGTCGTAATCCCCTTTAGAGCGGGTCAGTCATTCCTACTTTCGCAATATCCCCGAAAGATGTAGGGATATTTGGGGTCGTAATCCCCTTTAGAGCGGGTCAGTCATTCCTACTTATAAGAGTTAAGACACATTTAACAGGGGTGCAATAGTCGTAATCCCCTTTGGAGCGGGTCAGTCATTCCTACAAGAATATGAAGATG
>CAZRDZ010000133.1:0-2928 GCA_964599135.1 uncultured bacterium | reverse complement strand
TACGATTTCTTATCAGGTTATTACACAGTTACGGATAAAGATGGAAATTATGAGATAAGTGAGATTGAACCCGGCAGGTATGTGTTATCCTTCAGAGTCTATGGGACTCATCCTCCTTATGGATGTGGCAGAAAGGTTATTATGAGTAAAGAAAAAAAGATTTTGATAGGTAATGGGCGTTTATTTAATGTTGATGTAAAACTTGAAAAGGAAGAACCTCTTTCTGAAGGAGATGTTGCACCTGATTTTTCAGGGAAAACAGTTGATGGTAAAGTGATAAAATTAAGTGATTTCAGAGGGAAACCTGTTCTGCTTGACTTCTGGGCTACCTGGTGTGGTCCATGTGTTACAGAAATCCCCAATATCAAAAAAACTTATGAAAAATTCAAAGATAAGGTTGTCTTCATAGGAATTAATCTTGATTATTCTTTGAGAGATTTAAAGAAATTTCTTAAAAAAGAAAAAATAGAATGGATACAAATATTTGATAGAAAAGGGTGGGAAAGTGAAATTGTTAAAAAGTATAGAGTAAAAGGTATACCTGCTATTTTTCTTATTGATTCAAAAGGCAAAATTGTAAAAATAAACTTGAGAGGAGAAGAAATTCTTGAAAAAGTTGAAGAAATTGTAAAGGAAGGGAAATGATGTGGAAGAAGATTTTTCTCATTCAATTTTTAGTATTTTCTGCTGGCCTCTATAGTGAAATATTGAATCTTAAGTTTGTAAACTATAAAGAGGCAAAAGTCCTTGGATTTGACCTTCTTGCAGAAAAACATTACCTTCCCCTTGAAATTTCGGATAAAGAAGTAAATTCAGTAATTCTTCCTCTCCCTTCAAAGGTAAGTGTGAAGGTTTTTGTGAAGGGAGGAAGATACAGAATTTCTCTCTGCATAGATAAAATGTGTTTTCCTCCGAAGGATGCAGGTCCTCTCTGGTATCCACAATTCGTATCATTCAAAATTCCATGGGAAAAGGGTATAGAAAGAGAAATTGAGATTAAAGCAGGTGGTGGAAAAGTTCCTAAATGGATATGTTATAGATTTTCTGATCTGGCTACGGGTTATTTGAAAGTTAATTCTCACAACTATTACTTTGCTTTTTATAGCAATAAGGAAGATGGAAGATTTGAAGATGAGAATAAAAATATTTTTCTTCTGGATATAGATAAAGATGGAGAACTAATTTACAGTGATAGTGCAATCCGTTATTCTTATGAAAAGATTGACCTTAGCAAGAATATAAAGATAAATGGATACGCTTTTAAAATAAAAATAAAACCGAATGGTTTAAAAGCAGAGATAAAGAGAACTAAAAATGGAATTTATTTAACAACAGGTCTACTTGGAAGTTATGCACCAGAAATTTTTTTGAAAAGTATTGAAGGGGAAAAAATAAATATCCTGGATTTAAAGCCTGTCTTTATTTATTTCCTGTATGCCAGTCCCTATATGGTCCAATTTTTATTGAGAAGACTTGAAAGTTACTTTGAGTTGTTTAAAAAATCAAATATTGAGATTGCAGGTGTCATTTTTGATGGGGAGATTCAAAACTGGAAGGTATTCTTAAAAAGTAAAAAATTACCTGGAAAGATATTTATCGTGGATGGTGAATTAAAAAGCAGAATTATGAAAGTTTATCACCTGAAAGGAATATATGACATCAAACTTATTGGTAAAGATGGAAAATTCTGGCCAATTGATATAATGGGAAAATCAGAAGAGGAGATGGAAAAGACAATTTTCTATTTTTTAAATCCTGAAAATGAAGAATCTAAAAAGTATCTTGAAAAAGAATCAAAAAAATCACTTCTTATTTACAAAATAAATCTCTATACTTATCTTAAAGAATGGGAAAAAGCAGAAAAACTTCTAAGGAAATTACTGGAATCCTTCCCTGAAATTCAACAAACCATCACTTATAGATATCTGGAAAACCGAATAAAAGGATATGAAGTTCTTAAGCCTGTCCTGGAAAAATGATTGATTGGGGAGATGGTTATTTCTTGGGATTGACAGATATATCGAAAAAGAAATTACCATTTCTCAGTTTTTCATACTGATGGGGGCACTAATTTTTTCCTTTTTCTTGCAGTTACCAAAATGGCACTCTTTTCTATATTTCTTCTTCCTATCTGTTATTTAATAATCCAGTTTTATGAAAAATCTTATGAAGAGGGTATTGAAGAAAAATATAAAAAGGAAAGGTTAAAAAAAGTGATGGAAATAATTGAGAAAAACCCTGATAATTATGAAGCGTATGTTGTTGCTGGAGATATTTATTTTGAGGATTGGGAGTATGAAAAGGCTCTTCAATATTACAGAAAAGCAGAAAAAATTAATTCTGCTCCCTGGATTAAACAGAAGATAAAAATAGCAGAAAAGAAAGTGGAGGGAAAATTAAACAGGGAGGATTAAGTAAAGAAGCAAGATCACCTTTGAAGTATACATATATAGAGATAGCAAATGGTAGAGGAAAATGAGATGAATTACTGGAAGGGTATTATGAAAGGATAAAAAGGAGGAAAGGGAAAAGCATAGCGAAAATATCATTAGCAAGGAAAATAGCGAAAGGAGTGTATCATATGCTAAAGAAGAAAATAACATTTCAACAATATAAGGGTTTATTTAGTCAGGTGAGCTCCTTTAAAAATCTTTTACCCGAACTGGGGACTTCGATTAGGCTGGGCAGGGCTGACATCCCCAATGGTAATACCTTATGCCTCTGGTTATCAAGCACTAATAGGAGAGTGGATAAAACCCTGAAGGTAAAAATGGGGAAATTGAAAAGGAAGGAGGGAAAAATTGAACACTTGACAGCACCTTTTTATAGGAGATTTTTTTTGAGGAATGGCGGGTTCTTTACAGGATTGAGAAGATAATGTAAAATAGAGGTGGAGGTGATAGAATGGGAGCCAATGTTATAAGAGTT
>CAZRDZ010000132.1:0-2930 GCA_964599135.1 uncultured bacterium | reverse complement strand
AAATATGGTATATTTCTTGCCTGTCCTGAATTTCCAGAGTGTAAATATACAGAAAGGGTAAAAGAAAATGTTAGTAATACCCGCTATAGACATAGAAAAAAATAAAGTAGCACGGCTTTATAAGGGAAATTATGAGAAAGCAACTTTTTATGAGGTAAGACCTGCTCTTTTAACAAAGAAATTTATAGAAGCAGGGGCAAAAAGAATTCATATTGTAATTTTATCAGGTGCAAAGGACGGAAAACTTCTCCCTGAAAGCGAAGAGATTATAAAAAGGATTATAAAAGTTAGAGACAGATTAAATCCAGAATGTGAAATACAACTTGGTGGTGGTATTAGAAGAAAAAATCAGATTGATTTTTATCTCTCACAGGGGATTAATTTTATTATAATGGGAACTTCTCTTTTAATACCTTTATTGCTGGAACAGGGTTATACAAAAAGAGATATAAAATTTTTCTATCAGCAAGCAGGGAAAACTTTTATTCTTGAAAAGGAAGTCCCTGAGATTGAAATAATGGAACAGATTGACGATGATATTAAAAGGAAAATAATTGTTGCTCTTGATTTCAGAAAAAATGAAGTCGGGATAAGTGGCTGGAATGTGACAGTCCCTTTACTTCCTGAATTTTTATTAAAGAAGTTTGTAGAAAAAGGATTTTGTAGATTTTTAATGACAAATATAGAAAAAGATGGAACACTTGAAGGAATTGATATTGAACCATTTGAAAGGATATTTAAAAAAGCAGAGGTAATAAGAAGTAAAATAAAAGAAATACTGATTTCAGGTGGAGTAAAAGATGAGAATGACCTTGAAATTTTAAATTCTCTTGAATATAAAGTAGATGGAGTTGTTATAGGAAAAGCAATTTATGATGGAACTATTGACATAAGAAAAGCAATTTCAATTTATCAAAAATTATAACCAAACCCGGTCTGGACAAATTTATTTAATGGGGGAGAAAATGAAAAGTGTTAAAAAGTTCCTTTTCGTTTTTCTAATTTTATTCTTTCTTTTAATTCCTTATTCATTCCCCAGGGAAAAAGTTTATGAAGGGAAAATTATTCCTGCAGATAACAGAAATTATTTCTCATCTGTTTACGAGAAATTGAAAAATGCAGAAAAATCAATCTATGTAATTATGTTTTTAGCAAGTTATTATCCAGAATATCCCAACAGCCCGACAAATCAACTTTTAAATACACTAATTGAAAAAAAGAAGAAAAGTGTAAAAGTGGAAGTAATTCTTGACCAGTCAAATGCAGAATATTTCCAGCACAGCAGAACAGAAAATTTAAAGACAGCGTCCTACTTATCAGAAAATGGGATAACTGTTTATTTTGATTTACAATCAAAAACAACTCACTGTAAACTTCTAATAATTGATGGAAAATATGTTGTAATTGGAAGCACAAACTGGTCTTATTCAGCAATTGAGAAAAATAATGAAACAAGTGTTATTATTGAATCAGAAGAACTTGCAAAATACTATATAAGATATTTTGAAAAAGTTAAAAAGGAATGTAAAACAAAATTTGTTCCCCATAGAACCCGGTTCTGAATTAAATTATAACCATCTTCTCTCTTTCATCGCTTCTATTAATTCGTTTAAAGAAAGGAAAGTAGCAGAAATACGGAAAGATGTTTTTAATTCTTTTTTTATTCTTAATATATTATTAAAACATTGTTCAATTTTTCTATCAATCATTTCATAAACTTCTTCTTTATCTGTCTGGTTGCCAGATTTTGCATTTCTCCATTCAATATAAGAAGCAATTACTCCTCCACTGTTACATAGAATGTCTGGTAAAACTTCTATCCCTTTTTTCTCCAGAATTTCATCTCCTTTTTCAGTAATCGGGTCATTTGCGCCTTCTATTATTATCTTCGCTTTTACTGAAGCAGCATTACTTTCATTTATTACACCACCAATTGCAGCAGGAATAAGAATATCCACATCTAAATTCAACAATTCTTCATTTTTTATATTTTCTCCTTCAGGAAAACCAGCAACACTTTGATATTTTGTTGGAGCATAATTTAAAAGAGATTTTAAATCTAATCCTTTATTATTAAATACTCCTCCGTATTTATCACTTATCGCAACAATTCTTGCTCCCATTTCTGCCAGGAAAATTGCAGTATTTCTTCCTACATTTCCAAATCCCTGAATTGCAACTTTACAACTGGATATTTTTTTCTTCAGTATTTTCTCAGAGGCAAGTAATGTAGATATTGCTACACTTCTACCGGTTGCTTCTTTTCTCCCTGGTAAACCTCCAATTCTAACGGGCTTTCCTGTTACAGATTCAGGAATATGTGTTTCTCCATATATAACAGCCATATCTTCAGGACCACTGCCAAGGTCAGGAGCAGGGATATAGGACCCGGAAATCAATTCTTCCCTTATCATATGGACAAATTCTTTTATTAAAGCAACTCTTGTAAATTCATCAATATTTTCTATATTTACTTTTATTCCTGATTTACCACCTCCAAATGGTAGTCCTGCAAGAGCATTTTTATATGTCATAATTTCTGCAAGTTTTCTTGTTTCTTCTAAACTCACATCAGAAGAAATTCTTATTCCACCTTTTGCAGGACCTAAAACTACATTATGATAAACAAGAAAAGCATCACAAAAAATAATTTTATCTTTTCCTGTTTTCAAATTTACATTGAAAGTAATTTCTTTTTCTGATTTTTTCAGTAAAATTTCTGCTGCTTGTGAAATGTCTATAAAATTTTTCATTTTATCAAGAGGAACAATTGCCATTTTTTCTCCCTTTTGATTATTTTATATTTACTGAATAAAAAAATAAATTAAATTTCCTGCTATGTTTATATCATTTTCTGTTTTGATCTCAAATAAGAAAGTTAATTTCACAATTTTATCCCTTAACCATCTCTCTGGTCAAATTTTCAATTA
>CAZRDZ010000131.1:0-2950 GCA_964599135.1 uncultured bacterium | reverse complement strand
GATAATGTAAAATAGAGGTGGAGGTGATAGAATGGGAGCCAATGTTATAAGAGTTGTTTTTTTAATTTTAAGTGCTCTGATGTGTTATTACTGTTTTCCTGCAAAAAAATTTCTTGGAATAATTATTGGTTTTCTTGGAGGAGGGTTAATTATAGCAATTGAATTACTTTTTGAAAGAATATCCTTCAAGAAATTAGTCCTTGCTGCAGGTGGATTAATTGTTGGTCTTATAACTGCCATACTTTTAGCAAGATTCTTTTTGCTAATTCCAATAGAAAATCCTCAGACACAAAACTATTTAAGATTTGCTCTTTATTTTATCTTTTCATATCTTGGGATTATGTTTGGCATAAAAGGAGTTGAAGAACTTGGGTTTGTTTTCCCAATTTTACATTCATTTAGAGAAGAAGGGAAAATTGCTGTTGTTGATACCAGTGTTTTAGTAGATGGAAGGGTATACGAACTTGCCAAAAGTGGTTTCATTGATTACACACTTGTCATTCCAAAGTTTGTTTTGAAAGAATTGCATGGTCTTGCTGATTGTTCAAGCGATTTGAAAAGACAGAGAGGGAGAAGAGGTCTTGAAACAGTTAATAAATTAAGAAAAGATGAATCCCTTGATGTTAAAATTTATGATACTGATTATCCTGATATTCCTGCAGTGGACTCAAAACTTGTAAAACTTGCATCTGATTTAAGGGCTGCCATTTTAACAAATGATTTTAACCTTTCAAAAGTTGCTTCTGTCCAGAACATAAAAATTTTAAATCTTAATATGCTTGCCAATATTCTTAAGCCAAAACTTACAAGTGGAGAGGAAATTTCTTTAAAGATTGTAAAAGAAGGGAAAGAAGCAGGACAGGGAGTTGGTTATCTTGAAGATGGAACTATGGTTGTGGTTGAGCATGCTTCAAAGTATGTTGGGAAAGTTGTAGAAATAGTAGTTGACAGTTCAATTCAGACATCTTCAGGAAGGATAATTTTTGCAAAATTGAAAACATAATGCCAACTGTTATAATAGTTGCAGCAGGAAAAGGTAAAAGAACAGGAAGAAATATTCCTAAAGCATTTCTAAAAATAAAAGGGAAACCACTCCTTTTTTATTCAATAGAGAAATTTAAAAATTTCTCTCGTGTAATTGTTGTTCTCCCCAGAGGATATGTAAAGGAATGGAGGGAAAAATTAAAAGTCCTGTATCCTGAAATATTTATTGAGGTTGTTTGTGGTGGAGAAGAAAGACAGGACTCTGTCTGGAACGCTTTGCAAAAAATAGAAGATGATAATGAAATTGTTCTTATACATGATGTTGCAAGACCTTTTGTTTCTGAAAAATTGATAATGGAAATTGTTGAAAAAACAGAAAAATATGGTATCTGTATTCCTGTGATGAGAATTCCTGATACAATTAAGAAAATAAAAGGAGAAAAAGTTGAAAAGACACTCAATAGAGATGAAATTTTTGCTGTTCAGACCCCTCAGGGATTTAAAGCAGGTATAATAAAGAGGGCATACAGAAAAGCGAAAGAGAAAGATTATAAAGGAACAGATGATTCTTTTCTTGTGGAAAAAACTGGCATTGATGTATGGTGTATTGAAGGGGAAAGATTAAATTTTAAAATAACTTATCCAGAAGATATTACTTTAAGCGAAGCAATTGTTGAATATCTAAAAGAGAAAAAACAGAAATAGAAACAGGAAGAATATATATGAAATATTTTATTCTTGCAATTTTTCTTCTAACATACTTCGGAATTGTAATTAGAAGAGATAAAGCAAATATTTTTGTTTATATTTCAATTTTTCTGTTTTTCGTTATAAAGGCAATTAATTTCAAAGATGCTTTCAATTTTATAAATTATAATGTTCTTGGGATTTTTCTGGGAACAAGTATACTATCATTCCTTTTTACAAACTCAAAAGTTCCCGCTTATATAGTAAGCAAAATAGAACAGAAAAAACTGCCTGTGGGAATAATTTACCTTCTTATATGTATTGTTACAAGTTTTATTTCTGCGTTTATTGAGAATGTCGCCACAATTTTAATTATGGCTCCTGTTGCTTTAGAATTCACAAGAAGAAACAACCTCAACCCTATACCGCTTTTTGTAGGAATGGCAATTTCAAGTAACTTACAGGGATGTGCAACAATGGTTGGAGACAGTCCAAGTATAATTCTTGCTATGGAAACAGGTATGAATTTCAATGACTTTTTCTTTATGCCAGCAGAAAAATTAGGACTGTCATCTGGGAAACCAGGGATTTTCTTTTTTGTTCAGTTTGGAGCACTTTTAAGTTTCTTTATTCTCTATCTTTTTTTCAGGAGAGAAAAAGGGAATGTGGAATACAGAGAAGAAAAAAAATATAATGTAAAAACATATCTACCAGCATTTTCATTAGTTTTGATGATAATAACCCTTGCTATAACCTCTTTTTTTCAGAATAGATTTTCCTTTTTCCCTGCTGTTGTTTGCCTTTTTTATGCTATTATAACTGCTCTTATTTACTTTAAAAAATTTAAAGATGAAAATGTCTCAATTAAACAGATTGACTGGGATAGTTTTTTCTTACTTATTGGGATTTTTATTCTTGTTGGAACAATTAAAAAATTCGGATTTATTGAAACAGTTGCTGATTTTCTTCTTAAAACAGGGGGACAAAATCCCTTTTTACTTTTTAATTTAATTGTATGGATTTCTGTTTTCATCTCTTCTTTTGTTGATAATATCCCCTATACAATGGCTATGATTTCAGGAATAAAAATACTTTGTTCTAATCTCTCATTAAATCCATATCTTTTTCTTTTTGGACTTTTAATAGGTAGTTCAATAGGAGGTAATATTACCCCTATTGGAGCAAGTTGTAATGTTGTTGGAGTTGGGATATTGAAGAAAAATGGGTATAAAGTAAAATTTTCTGATTTTGTAAAAATAGGACTCCCATTTACGGTTTT
>CAZRDZ010000130.1:0-2966 GCA_964599135.1 uncultured bacterium | reverse complement strand
CTTAAACCAGTTAAAAAAGCATAAAACCATATAGATAATAAAGCAAAAAATGGAAAAACTTTTGGATGAGTATTATTAAGTCGCATCAGAGGTAAAAAAAGAACTTTTAAAAAGAAGAAAATAAAAGAAAGGTGAAGGCCTGAAATAACAAGTAGATGATAAGAACCACTTTTTATTCCCAGGGATTTTAAAAAATATGGTATTTTATCTTTTCCAATTACTATTGTTTCAATTAACTCTCTTTCTTCAGGTCTGTAAAGCAAATTCTCTTTTATTTTCTCTCTCCCTTTTTTCCTTATCTTAGAGATGATTTTATAAAAAGTATTTTTATATCCTGTCCTTTCAAATTCTTCAACTTTTAGTTGATAAAATATTCCTCTTCTCCTGTAATACTTCTTTCTGTCAAAATCCCAGGGATTTTTTTTCCCTTCTATTTTTTTAATTCTTGCACTTTTAACCTTAATAATTTCTCCTCTATCAAGTTCTACTCTTTTTTTAAATCGTAAAAGATATTTTTCAGAATCAGTTTTACCTATAAAAGAAGCAGAAAAAGGCGAAATACTTTCTGTCTTGACGATGACAAATTTAGAATTCTCTATCTTTTTATTAAATTTACTTTTCTCTCCTCTGTTAGAAATTGAAGTTGAAATAAGAGTTGAAATAAAGAAAAGAGCAGAAAGAATAAAAATTTTCTTTTTTGTTAATAAGGAGAAGAAGAAAATAAAAGGGATGTAAAAAATGTTCAAACGAAAATTAAAACCAATAAATATACCTGAAAGAACAGACAGAAAGTATATTAATTTTATCAACTCTTATAAATATATCCTCTAAAACTTGTAATAATTTTTCCTTCAAGATAAATACTGGAAATTTCTTCATCAAAATAAACTTTCAAAACTTCACCTGACTTTGCTATAACCTCTACAGGTGGTTTAACATATCCAAGTAAATAACTTATTATAGCAGAAGCAACAGAACCAGTCCCGCAGGAAAGTGTCTCGTCTTCAACACCCCTTTCATAAGTCCTTATCTTTATCTTCCTTTCATCCTCTACTTTTATCCAATCAACATTTGTTCCTTCTGGCATAAAAATTTTATGATACCTTAAAGGTCTTGATTCTTTTACAATATCTATTTTATCAATGTCTTCTGTTAATATTACAAAATGGGGAACCCCGGTGTTTATAAAATGTCCTTTTATTTTTTTGCTTCCTTCATAAATTTTAACATTTAGTTTATAATCACCAACCAGTTTTAACTGGGCTTTTACTGAATTTTTCCCTTTTATTTCTCCATTTAAAATTCCTGCTTTTGTCTCAACTGTTAACTTTTTCTTTTTCACTATTTTTTCATCATATGCAAACTTAATTATACATCTTAATCCATTTCCACACATCTCTGGTTCTGAACCATCAGGATTAAAAATTCTCATTTTAAAATCAGCACAGGAAGAATTCTCAACCAACAAAAGACCATCAGCACCAACTCCAAATTTTCTATCACAAACCCTTATTGCAAAGTT
Source organism: uncultured bacterium (assembly GCA_964599135.1). Classification (GTDB taxonomy): domain Bacteria; phylum Ratteibacteria; class UBA8468; order B48-G9; family JAFGKM01; genus JAGGVW01. The sequence goes on along the minus strand of CAZRDZ010000130.1, from coordinate 1,444 downwards.
TTTTCTTCTTTTAATAATAGAATTTCTGTTATCAATAACAACAAAATCATTTCCTGAACCAACCAACTTTGAAAAATTTATTCTCTCCATGCTTAAAGTATAGAAAGTTGTAAAAATTCTGTCAAAATTCTATATAAAAAGTTTCAATATCTATTTAAAAAATTATCTCAGGAATACTTCTTTCCAATTTAGGATGTTTTATATCCATCCTCTGAGTTTCATTGCTTCCACTACTCTATTAACTGCTACTATATAAGCAGCCATTCTTGTATTTGTTTTCTTTTCTTCATAGACATTAAGAACCTCATTGAATGCTTTTGTCATTTTTTCATCAAGATTTTTATGAACTTCTTCCAGTTTCCAGTAATATCCAGTAATGTTCTGAACCCATTCAAAATAAGATACAGTAACTCCTCCTGCATTACATAAAAAATCAGGTATAACAAATTTCCCATTATTATGAAGGATTTCATCTGCTTCTGGTGTAGTAGGTCCATTTGCAAGTTCAGCAATAATTTTTGCTTTGATGTTTTTGGCATTTTTTTCGTTTATGATATTTTCTAAGGATGCGGGGAAAAGAACATCTACATCAAGTTCCAATAACTCTTCATTTGTAATTTGAGTTGTTCCTGGGAATCCAACTACAGTTCCATTTTTTCTTTTATATTCTACAATTTCATCAGGATTAAGTCCCTTTTCTGAATAAATACCTCCTTTTGAATCAGAAACAGCGACAATTTTCCCACCAAAGAATTCTTTAAATAAAAGAGATGCATAAGAACCTGCGTTTCCAAATCCATGTATTGCAACATTAGCATTTTTTAAATCAATTTTTAGATATTTTGCTGCTTCTCTTACACAATAAAGCCCACCTCTTGCAGTAGCATCATTTCTTCCAAGAGAACCACCCAGACCGATTGGTTTTCCTGTTATAACTCCAAAATCATTATATCCTTTTATTTTTGAAAATTCATCCATCATCCATGCCATAATTTTAGAGTCAGTATAAACATCAGGAGCAGGAATATCTTTTTCTGGACCTATAAATTGTGCAAGTTCCCTTATATATCCTCTTGCCAATCTTTCTTTTTCTGCATCTGACATTTCTTTTGGATTACATATTATTCCACCTTTACCTCCACCATAGGGGAGATCAACCAACGCAGTTTTCCATGTCATCCATGCAGCCAGTGCTCTCACTGTATCAATTGTTTCTGCAGGGTGAAATCTTATACCTCCTTTACATGGTCCTCTTGCATTATTATACTGAACTCTGTACCCTTTAAATACTTTTATTTCTCCATTATCCATCTTAACTGGAATTGTAATATGTATTTCTCTCATTGGTTGTCTTAAAAACTCATGTGTTGCTCCATCAAGTTTCATAATTTCTGCTACTTTATCTATCTGTGTTTGCGCCATTTCAAAAGGATTAAATTTCATT
>CAZRDZ010000129.1:0-2985 GCA_964599135.1 uncultured bacterium | reverse complement strand
TTACCAGGTAAAAAACATTCTCAAAACACCATAAATAATACCAAGTGTAAGAATGAGGGAAAGATAAAGAGGTAAAAATCTTATAAGAAGAAAAATCACTCCAATCGCAACTGGAGTAACTATTAACATTATAAAGTGTTTTTTTGTCTCTTTTTCTGTCAGGTCTTTTTTTATTCCTTTTATAACATCCTTTTCATAACCACAATTCCAGCATTTATCTTTTCCTCCTTTATTTTCTTCTCCACATTCAGGGCATATCCAGATTAATCCTTTTTTTATTTTATCTTCCCTTTCAGATACTTTTAATTTCTGTTTTATTGATGGCTCATCTCTTAAAGAATATGCTTTTCTGTAATAGTAGGTTGCTTTTTCATAGTCCTCTTTATTAAAATAAATATCGCCAAGAGAAAGATAAGCAGACCAGTTTTCAGGATTTTTCTCAACTGACTTTTCAAGGTTCTCTATTTTCTGTTTTTCTTCTATAAATTCTTCAGTAGAAACACCAATATTTTCAGCCGCATATAAAACAAGATATGCAAAAGGAAGGAAAAAAATAGAAAGAATAGATACCTTTTTTATGCCAAAGAAAAAGCCAATAAGAAAAAAAATAGAAAGAATAGATAATTGTAATCTATTTATTTCCCTTTCAGTCCATTTTTCTAAAATCAAAAAATAAAACTCCATCCCTAAAACTATAAAGATAAATCCAAGTTTCAAACCAGTAAAAAAGCCACCACCCCAATCAATTAACATTTTTTAACCCCGAGATTTCCATAATCTTTTCAACTGTTTTTTCTTCACTTTCAACATTTATCCATAAACCGTTTTCTTTCTTAAACCATGTAATCTGTCTCCTCACAAGGTCTTTTGTTTTTTTCTTAATAAGTCGCACCATTTCTTCATAAGGAGTTTTTTCCTCAATATATCCAATTATCTCTCTGTATCCTATTGGTCCCTTTTCCAACAAATATTTTTTATATCCTTTTTCAAGGAGTTTTCTTACTTCTTCTTCCCATCCACATTTTAACATTTTTTCAATTCTTTCTTCCACTCTTCTGTATATTTCTCCTCTATCTCTTATAAGGATAAAATAATAAATATTTCCAAGTTTCTCAATTGAATATTTCCCTTTTTCTTTCTGCAACTGGCTCATTTTCTTTCCTGTTAAATAAAAAACTTCTAATGCCCTTCTTATTCTTCTTCTATCTGATGGATGAATTTTTTTTAATATTTCAGGGTCAATTTTTTTCAGTTTTTTATATAATACATCTGTTTTTTCTCTTTCCAGTTCATTTCTTATTTCTTTCTGTTTCTCTCTCAAATCATCAGGAATTGAAAAAAGTCCTCTTGTAAGAGACCGCAAATATAATCCACTACCCCCCACTATAACCGGGATTTTATTTCTTTTCAGTATTTCTTCTGTTTTTAAAAATGCCTCTTTACTGAATTGATATACATTAAATTCCTCTCCTATTGAAATAATATCAATGAAGTAGTGAGGGATTTGTTTTCTCATCCATTCAGGTGGCTTATCTGTCCCAATTGTAATTTCTTTGTAGAAAAGGCGACTATCTGCTGAAATTATCTCTCCCTTTACCCTTTTCGCAATTAAGAAACCAATTTCTGTCTTACCTGTTGCTGTTGGACCCCCGATAATAATTATTTTCTTTTTTCCATCAATTTTCATATAATAATTATAAATGAAAAAGGAGAAAAAATGAATAAAGAAGAATTTATAAAGTTAATGGAATTTTACAATCAAAAAGAGATAATCCAGCATTTTTTATCTCTTGGTGAAGATAGACAAAGAGAATTTTTAGAAAAAACTTCTAAATTGAACATAAAAAAGACATTTTCTCTTTACGATGAACTTGTGAAAAAAGAAAAGGAGAAAATTAAATTTAAAGAGATACTACCCCCTGAAAATATTCTTAAACCAGAAGAGAATCTTGAGTACACTGAATATCTGAAAAATAAAGGAGAAAAAAAGTTAAAAGAAGGGAAAATTGCTGTTTGTATAGTTGCAGGTGGACAGGGAACCCGTCTTGGTTTTCCATATCCCAAGGGAATGTTTCCTATTTCTCCTGTAAAAAATAAAACACTTTTTCAGATATTCACTGAAAAGGTTAAAAAATTGTCAGAAATTTATAATGTAAGTATTCCACTTCTTTTTATGGTAAATCCTGAAAGTAAGGAACTTATTGAAAAATTTTTCAGTGATAATAATTTTTTTGGATATAAAGAAAACATAATTTTTTTCACACAGGAAATACTACCATCAATTACTCCTGATGGAAAGTTAATATTGAAAGATGAAACCACTCTTTTTGCAAATCCTGATGGACATGGTGGTTGTCTAAAAGCACTTTACAAACAGGGTATCGTTGAAAAACTAAAAAAAGAAGGGAAAACAGATATTTTTTACTGTCATATTGATAACCCTCTTGTAAATGTATGCGACCCTGTTTTTCTTGGATATCATATTGAAAATGAAAGTGAGTTTTCCTTAAAAGTTGTAAAAAAAATTGACCCTGAAGAAAAAGTGGGAATGTTCGTAAAAGCAGATGGGAAAAAAAGAATAATAGAATACATTGAATTTCCTGAAGAACTTAAAAAGAAAAAAGATGAAAATGGTAATTTAATTTTTAATGCAGGCAGTATTGGAATTCACTACATTTCAATTGATTTTATTGAAAAACTCAACAAAAACAACTTTCCTCTTTCCTATCACAAAGCAAAAAAGAAAATAAAATCAATATATGGAGAAATTGAAGGGATAAAATTTGAAATGTTTATTTTTGACGCTATCCCTCTTGCGAAAAATGTCTCCTGTGTTGAAACGAAAAGAGAAGATGAGTTTGCCCCCTTAAAAAACAAAAAAGGACAATATAGCCCTGAAGAAGTAAAAGAAGCAATATCAGACCTCTGCAAAAAATATCTGAAAAAAGCAGGAATAAATTTATCTGAAGAAAAAGTTGTGGAAAT
>CAZRDZ010000128.1:0-2993 GCA_964599135.1 uncultured bacterium | reverse complement strand
GATTAATATCTTTATGTATTATTCTATTTTTATGGATATATGCAAGCCCTTTCGCTGTTTTTAATATAACTTCATTTATATTTGAAAGTGTAAAAATCTCTCTTTTGTTTCTTATGCATTTAAGAAGGTCTGCATCAAGGAATTCCATAAAAATGAAGTAGTTTCCATCCTGCTTTTTTAAATCGTAAACCTTAACTATATATTGATGTTCCAGTTTTTTTGCCATTTTTGCTTCTCTTATAAATCTTCTTATTTGAGATCTCTCAAGTCGTCTTGGATGAAGAACCTTAACAGCAATAATTGAATCATATTCTGGTTGAGGGTCAATACTTCTTGCCTTATAAACAGTGGAAAAACCACCCGCTCCTACCATCTCCTCAAGCAAATAATTTCCAACAGAATACCCGGCTCTTATTTTTATTTTTTCCATTTCAGAACCTCAAAATAACCTGATTATTTTACCATACACATTACACTTTTTCAACATTTTTAAAACATTTACACTTTTTATTTTAAAAGGTATAATTAAATAGAATGATAGATTTAAGTAAAGTAAAAGATTTAAAGATTTTGGTGGAGAATTTAGAAATAGAAGGGAAAATTACAGAAATTGGTGACCTTGGAAAAATCTTTATAGAAATTCCTGTAAATTCTCACTCTTTTATAGGAGAAATAAATAAAAAAGGAGTTATTACTTTTTTCTATGGGGGAAAAAAGTATGTTGTTGGAGGGAGAATTCACTGTCAGTCACCATACAAAATTATATTCACCCCTGAAACAAATATAGAAGAAGAAAAAAGGAGAGACATAAGAGTTGAAACACCAGCAATACCAGTTGAAATTTCCTTCAAAGCAGGTCTTTTCCATAAAGGAAATATAAGGGGAGAGATTCTTGATTTATCATCAACCGGCGCTTCTATCCAGACATTTAAACCGCTTGAAAAAGATATAACTTATTCTATCTCCTGCAACTTTCCATACAAACACAAAAAACTTCCCTTTTCAGCAAAATGTGTCCTAAAGAATTTAAGAGAATATAGAAACTCTTTCATTAATGGTGTTGAGTTTGTAGAAATTGACTCATACTCCATTGAAAATCTCAAAAAATATCTGGGAAATTTAAGAGGAACTACAAAAAAAGATGCTCTTAATCCATAAAAATTTATTCCTCTAAATTGGTGGTATTAAAACTTTTTCCACTTTTTTCTTCTCATTTGACCTTAATGCAGCATCAAAAACATACATACATTTTCTACATTCTTCTGCCTTCACAAAAAGTTCATCTCCTTTATTCAAAACATCTGAAATATTCTGATAATATGATTTCCAGTTTCCTCTTATAGATGGCATTACAATTAATTCAAAATCGCCATTATTTTCCTTCCATATTCTTGTTAAATTTTCTACTGGTTCATCTGCTTTTTCAATATTCCCTTTTATCATTGCTCTTTCCTGAGGGTCAATTCCGTATTTTACTGCTGTTCCACAATCTCCATAAATAAGCCATCTCGGTTTTTCAAATTTTAAACAATTACTAATCATAACTTCATAAACAAGACCATTTTTAAAATTCATCACAATCTTACCAAAATTCCCAATATCAATATCTTCCCATTTTCCAAAGTCCTGTATTTCACACCAGACACTATCAATTTCGTAATTCCCAATAATCATTGCCTGGTCAACAGGGTGGGCTCCCCAGTCAAAAAGAATCCCTCCACTTTCTTCTTTTATCCCTCTCCATCCTCCTGGTTTTTTATAACCAGTAATTGCACTTTCAATTCTGTGAACCTTTCCAATTATTTCTTCTTCAATAATCTTTTTAACAGTAAGAAAATCCCAGTCCCATCTTCTATTCTGAAAAACACTCAAAACAACATTTTTCTCTTTTGCCTTTTTTACCATTTCATCTGCTTCTTTTCCATTCATACACATAATTTTATCAACCACAACATTTTTTCCTGCTTCAATTGCTTTAATTGCTAAAGGGAAATGAGTGTAATGGGGAGTAGCAAGAATAACAAGAGAGACATTATCATCTTCAAGTAGTTGGTCTATTTTTTCATAAGTCCTGACACCATACATATTTTCTGCTTCTTTCCTTTTTTCTTCTGAACTTGAAACAATTGCATAAAGATTTAGTTCTTCTGTTATATTAACAAGATAGGAATGAAAATATTTACCTGCATAACCAAATCCAACAATTCCAGCATTCACCATTTCTCTTTTTTCTTTTTAAGTAATTTTTTTGAAATCAGGTTAAGTTGAAATTTCACTATTTTTCTTAAAATTTTATACTTTTTTAAAATAACTGCAACAGGAGGTGAGAAAAAATAATAAATTTTAACCAGAATTTTCCCATAAGGATTTTTAAGAAGATGAAAGTCCCTGAAATTTCTTAAAAGTTGAACTTCTTTACTTTCCTCTCCATATACAGCAGTTGCAATGAAACAACCAGCACTTTTCAATGATTTTCCTGCATACTTTCCTGCTATTCTTCTTTTAAGTCGCTTACCTGCTTTACCTTTACTTACTGCTTCAATATCTCCCAGTATTCTTGCTGCTTTATATAAATTCCTTCTTAACTTTCCCATATTTAAAATTTTAGATTAATGTGAAGTTCTGTCAAAAAAAGTTTAAATCTTTTTCCGCTCAATTTCTTTTTCTACACAGTTTGAATAACTGGAAAAATTGAAAAAAGGGAAAAGAGGGGTTATAATATAGAGCGGCAGTAAAAACAGAGGAATTTAGTAGGAGCCGAAGTGGCGGAACCGAGGGCTGTATTTAACCCAGAACAACAAACATCTTAGAGTAGCCCGAGCTGGTGCGAATGAGAACTTAAAAATTGAGTAAAACCGTAATAAAGGGTAAAAATAAAAAAAGAAGGAAAAAAGCAGGAAATTGAAGCACAACTGTGACCAGCAAAGGAATTTAGTATAATATAGAGCGGCAGTAAAAACAGAGGGATTTAGAAGTGGCCGAAGTGGCGGAAC
>CAZRDZ010000127.1:0-2994 GCA_964599135.1 uncultured bacterium | reverse complement strand
AGAATAGGAGGGAAAGATGCCAAGTTTAAAACAACTTGCAAAAAGAAAAGAAAAATTTGTATCAGGACACAGATTATGTGCCGGATGTGGAGCAGGAATTATTGCAAGACAGGTAATGCTTGCTATTGATAAACCAGTAATTGTTGCAAATGCAACTGGTTGTCTTGAAGTTGCCAGCACAATTTTTCCATATTCTTCCTGGATTATCCCCTGGATACATTCTGCTTTTGAAAATGCAGCAGCGACAATAAGTGGAGTTGAAACGGCTTACAGGTCATTGAAAAAACAGGGGAAAATTAATATTGACGATGTTGTTTTTGTTGCTTTTGGTGGAGATGGGGGAACATATGATATAGGACTTCAAGCACTTTCAGGAGCAGCAGAAAGAGGGCATAAAGTTCTTTATGTATGTTATGACAATCAGGCTTATATGAATACTGGTATACAGCGTTCATCAGCAACTCCAATGGGTGCTCATACAACAACTTCTCCTGCTGGCAAAGTTATCCCTGGTAAAATACAGTGGTCAAAAAATTTACCTGAAATAATGGTTGCTCATGGAATTCCTTATGTTGCAACTTCAATACCTGGTAAATGGAATGACCTTATAAATAAAGTTGAAAAAGCAATAAGTTTCAATGGTTTTACTTTTATTGATATTCTTTCACCGTGTCGTCTTGGCTGGCCACATGACCCAAAACTTACACTTGAAATTTCCCGTCTTGCAGCAGATACCTGTATATGGCCACTTTATGAAGTTGCTGAAGGGAAATACAGATTAACATATAAACCAAAGGAGAAGAAACCAGTTGTTGAATGGTTTAAACTTCAAAGAAGATTTTCCCATCTATTGAAACCAGAAAATTCTAAACTTGTTGAAGAAATCCAGAAAGAAATTGATAGAAGATGGGAATTGTTGCTTGAAAAGTGTGAAAGTAAATAAAAAAACTATTTTTACCAGGTAAGAAAATGAACTCTCTTGTTATATCTGGTATTGGGATTTTTCTCTTTTTGATTGCTTACAAATTTTATGCAGGATATTTAGAAAGGTTATGGGGGGTTAATCCTGATGAAAAAACCCCTGCTTATAAAAATCGCGATGGAGTTGATTATATACCTGTAAAACACTGGTCAATCCTTTTTGGTCATCATTTTGCTTCAATTGCAGGAGCAGGTCCTATAATTGGTCCTGTTATTGCTGGAGTTATATGGGGATGGGGACCGGCAGTTCTCTGGATTGTTTTTGGTTCAATTCTTTTAGGTGGTGTTCATGATTTTTCTGCTCTTATGGTGAGTATAAGGCATAATGGAAAATCAATTGGAGATGTTTCCTCGTCTGTTATAGGGAGAAGAGCAAAAATAATATTTTCCATTTTCTTATGGTTTACCCTTGTTCTTGTTGTTGCTGTGTTTGCTGCTGTTACTGCAAAAACATTTATTGGAGAACCAAAAATTGTAATACCTACTTTCAGTTTAATAATAATTGCAATATTTTTTGGTATTCTTGTTTATCGTCTTAATTTTCCTCAAATTTATGCAACAATAATTTCTCTAATTCTTTATGTTTTACTTTTTATCATAGGGAGCAAGTTTTCTATTGTTATAAATTCAAAAGATGCAATGAAAATATGGATAATAATTCTTCTCTCATATTCTTTTATTGCAAGTGTTATGCCTGTTAATTTATTATTACAACCAAGAGATTATTTATCATCTTTCATTTTATTTTTTGGTTTACTTTTTGGCTACATTGGTCTTATAATTACTCATCCACAGATTCATGCCCCTGCATTTATCTCATTTTCTTCTTCAAAAGGACCTCTCTGGCCTATGATGTTTGTAATTATCGCCTGTGGAGCAATAAGTGGATTTCATTCACTCGTTTCAAGTGGAACAACTTCAAAGCAGATTAATAATGAAAAATATGCAAAAAATATTGGTTACGGAGCAATGCTTACAGAAGGCATTCTTTCAATACTTGCACTTATGTGTGTATCTGCTGGTCTTTACTGGAGTGGACAAAATCCTTCACTTAGTTATCCTGTTCTTATGAAAGGTGGAAACTGGATAGGGACATTTGCAAAAGGATATGGGCAGATTACCGCCCCTATATTTGGAGTAGCAGCAGGAACTATGGCTGCTATGGTTATGATAAATAGTTTTGTTTTAACAACACTTGATACTGCCACAAGAATTACAAGATATATTTCTCAGGAATTATTTGGTGATACCTGGAAAATAAAAATTTTCAAAAACAGATTTTTTGCCACTTTTTTCATAACAATTTTTGCTGGATACCTTGCTTTTGGAAACTGGAAAAAAATCTGGCCTGTTTTTGGTGCTTCAAATCAACTTGTTGCTGCAATAGTGCTTCTTGTTGGAGGAACATTTCTCGCAGAAAGAGGTAAAAATTCAAAAATTTTATTTCTTCCTTCAATATTTATGTTTCTAACAACAATTTTTGCTCTTTTAATCCAGGCAAAAGGATTTTATTTGAAAAAGAATTTCCTTCTTGGCAATATTGCTTCAATTCTTATATTACTTGCTTTATTCCTGATAATTGAAACAATTTTAAAAATGAAATTAAAGAAACATAAGAAATAATTGACGAGAACAAAAATCCAGGATATGGTTCTGGGAAACTTGACAGGTTAAAAAAGAAAAGGTAAAACTTAAAAAATTTCAGGGTGCCAAAAAGTGTGGCTTAAAAGGGAAGTGGGTGAAAATCCCACACGCTCCCGGCGCTGTGAGGGCTGACGAAAGCCTTATCCGCCAATAGGCGGAGAAAAAGTCACTGCCCGCCCCGCCACAATACATGGCGGGTTCATCACAATAAGTGATGAAGGGTGGGAAGGCAGGCAAGTAGGATGAAGCCCAAGTCAGAAGACCTGCCCTGAAGGTGGTAATTCTTTACTCTGCGGTCGACAGAGTAAAGAAGGGTGAAGAAAGCAGGGTGCAACCCGCCACAAAAAGTGGCGGGTTTTTTATTTTAAG
>CAZRDZ010000126.1:0-3015 GCA_964599135.1 uncultured bacterium | reverse complement strand
TGGAAATTTATCCCCGCAGGAGAACTTGAGAGAGTAAGTATAAAAGAACCATTACTTGTTGAAAACTTTAAACAATCAATTTTAAGAATTAACAGGAATTTGAATGTTGGAGAAGAAGAGATAAATAAAGTTATAAATGAAATTAAACTTTTACCTGCCGGGCAGGAAGGGGTCAAAAAATTTCTGTATTTTTTAAAGTATGGGATTGGGATAAAGTTTGAGAAAGAAAAAGTTGTAAAGTATATCAGTTTAATTGATTATGAAAACCTTCAGAATAATGAGTTTATCTTTTCAAGGCAGGTTCATTTTAAAGGGAAAGAGTTGTTTATTCCTGATATTGTTTTATATGTTAATGGAATTCCTATTTTAGAAATAGAGTGTAAAAATCCTTTATCTTTAAGGACAACATGGGAAGATGGCTATTATCAGATAAAAAATTATGAAAAAATTTTCCCTGAACTTTATAAATATATCCAGATTGGTATTTCTTTTGCTGATAGAGTAAGATATTTTCCCATTGTTGCCTGGGATGAGGAAGTTTATAAATATGTGTGGAAAAAAGATAACCTGCCTGAAGATGAAAGTATTTTTGAGTTTCTTTCTCCTTCTGTAATTATTGATATTATAAAAAACTTTCTTTTTGTAAGGGAAGAACATAATGAAGTAAAAAAGGTCATCTGCCGTTATATGCAATACAGGGCTGTTAATAAAATATTCAAAAGAGTAATTGATAATTTAAAAGGGGAAGAAATAAAAAATAAAGGTCTAATCTGGCACTGGCAGGGGTCAGGGAAAACTTTAACAATGATTTTTGCAACTCACAAACTCTATTTTCATCCCCTTTTAGAGAAACCGACTATTTTTATTATTGTTGACAGAAGAGAATTAGAAGAACAAATGAAATTAGAACTTTCTTCTCTGAAATTGAATTTTGATTTTGAAGAAGTGGAAAGTGTAAAAAATCTGAAGGATATTTTAAGTTATGATGAATATAAAGGTAAAAGAGGGGTTTTCCTGACACTTATTCATAAATTTAGACCAGATGAGAAGTTCCTGCCTGAAGGGATAAATAATTCTGTATCTGAAAGGAAAAATGTTATATGTTTTCTTGATGAGGTTCATCGTTCTCAATATGGCCTTCTTGCTTCTCAGATGAAAAATGTTTTAAAAAGTGCCTTCTTTTTTGGTTTTACAGGAACTCCCATTGCTGAAGATGAAAGGAATACTTATGTTGAATTTGGATATCCATTAAAAGAAGAAGGGTATCTGGATAAATATTTTCTTGATGATTCTCAAAGAGATGGTTTTACCCTCCCCCTTGTTTATTTGCCGAGATTGGAAAAGGAAGTTCATATAAAAGAAAAAGATATTAAATTCTTTATTGAAAAGATTGAAAGTGAAGATATAAGTGAAGTTGAAAAAGAGAAAATAAATGCGAATGTCAGAAAAAAACTTAATATAATAAATGTTATTTTAGAAAATGAAAAAAGAATCTCTCTAATTTCAAAGGATATTTCAGACCATTTTAAAGAAAATGTAGATGGTAAGTTTAAAGGTATGGTAGTATGCGGGAGTAGAAATGCCTGTGTTCTTTATAAAAAACATCTTGATAGATTTCTGCCAGAGAATTATTCAGAAGTTGTGATGACTTTCAATCAGAGAGAAAAAAAGGCAGTAATAAGAAATTTTTATCAGATATGGCAGAAAAGATATAAAAAATTCCCTTCAGATGAAGAAAGGATTAAACATATTGTTGAAAATTATAAAGAGAAAGAATATCCAAAAATTTTAATTGTTACTGATATGTTGATTACTGGCTTTGATGTTCCAATATTACAAACAATGTATCTGGATAAATTATTAAAAAAACATCGTCTCCTTCAGGCAATAGCAAGAACAAATAGACCCTTTAATGATATAAAACCATTTGGATTGATTGTTGATTATGCCGGGATTTTCTCTTATCTTAATTATGCATTAGGAGAGTATTATAAAGGTGAAGTGGAATGGTCAGTAATAAATTATTCTTTTGTCTTGGAGGAGTTTGAAAAAATATTGAAAAATATGGAGAAAATCTTTGAAGGGATTGAATTTGAAATTAAAAGAGAAACATTAAAAAAAGTTATAGAGATTTTGAGAGATGAGAAAAAAGAAACCGAATTTGTTGAAAATTATAAAAAGGGGAGGAAACTTTTTGAAATTCTTGCCTCTTCTCCAGAAAAATTAAAGTATTTTGAAAAATTTAGATTTTTTACAGGGATATACGAATACTGGAAGAAAATAAAAAATGAGAAAGAAAAAGAGAAAGTTGAGAAAGTTTTTAAAAAGACACTTTCAGTTATTCATCAAAATATACAATTTAATAATTTAATAAAAACAATACCAGAAATTCCCATTGACATTAACTACCTTGAAAAAATAAAAAATAGTTCTCTTTCAAAAGAAGAAAAATCAGTTAATATACTCTTTGCCCTTGAGAAACTTATTCTGGTAGAGAAAAGGAACAATCCTGTTTATAGGTCAATTATTGATAGAGTAGGTGAATTGATAAAAAGATGGAAAGAAAGAAAAATTGATTATCAGAGTTTATGGGAAGAAGAAGAGAAAATCAACAAAATACTGGAAGAGAGAGAAAAAAAGAGAAAAGAGTTAAGTTTGAGTGAATTTGAGTTTGGACTTTTTATAATTTTGAAAGAATTTCTAAAAGAGGACGAAAAAAGAATTAGAGAAAAAGTAAAGGAAATTGAGAACTTAATTAAGGATGATTTAATTGAAAACTGGAGAGAAAATATAAGTTTAAGAAAGAATATAGAAAGGAAAACAAGAGAGTATTTACTTGAAGTTAAGCAAAAAGAAAAATTAAATTATGATGAATTTAATCTTCTTCATAAAAAAATTATGGAATATATAAACGACTATGCTGATTGAGAATTTAACCGCGAAAGGTTAACCGCAGGGGGTAGAAAAGGTTATGGATGTGAAAGTTTTAAAGAGGAAAGTGAAATATCCAAGAAT
>CAZRDZ010000125.1:0-3079 GCA_964599135.1 uncultured bacterium | reverse complement strand
CCCAGATTAAACTTGCTCTTGAAAATGGAGTTGATGTTCTTGTTGAAAAACCAGCGGTTGTTACTCATCAGGAGGCGGTTGAACTGAAAAAAATAATTGAGAAAACAGGAAAGAAAGTTGTTGTTGGTTATCAACGGCATTATATGGAATTACCTTTATCTGTTAAAAAGATTGTTGAAGAAGGTAAAATTGGAAAAATTATTTTTGTAAGTGGATTTCTCGCACAGGACTGGATAAATGGAATTAAGAAAAGTGGAAGGATATGGAGATTTGACCCACAACTTTCAGGAAAGGGACAATTAACTGATTCAGGGTGTCACTTTTTAGGAATGCTTTTCTGGATAACAGGCCTTACTCCTGAAGAAGTTGGTGGCTTTATTGATTTTTGCGGAGGAAAAGTTGATATTAATTCTTCCTTTTCAGTTAAATTTAAAGAAGGAGTTCTTGGAAATTTTGGTATACTTGGTTTTGACCCATCATTCAGAGAACTTATGATGATATGGGGAGAAAAAGGAGTAATAAAATTGAGTTTATTTGAAGAGTCATATATTCACTTTAATGATAAAAAAGAACCAGAAGAAATCTCAATTGTGAAACCAGAAGTAAAAACACCAATTGAGGATTTAATAAAATGTATAAGGGAAGGGAAAAATCCTGAAACCGATATTTCTGTTACAGAAAAAGTCGCATTGCTTTCTGATAAAGTATATGAAAGTTTTAATAAAGGCATAATTGCTAAATGTTGAGAAATATACTATAATAGAAAAAACATCTTTGAAAAAGCGATATTATTCAGAAAAAGGAGGGATTATGGAGAACCTTAAAATTAATTGTGAAAAAGTTGTAGATTTTATTATTTCATTTCTCAAAGAAGAAATAAATAGGGGGGGAGTTAATCTGGCTGTCTTTGAACTTTCAGGAGGGATTGATTCTTCAGTCGTTGCAACTTTATGTAAAATGGCTCTCGGGAAAAATAACACTTTTGGAATAATTCTTCCTTATAAAGATACACCAAAAGAATCTGTTGACCTTGCATATAGTGCCGGGAGAAAAATTGGAATAAGATATATGAGATTTAATATAACTCCCCAGATTGATTATTATTACAGAAACTTCCCACAGGCAGGAAGAACAAGAAGACAAAATAAAATGGCAAGGGAAAGAATGAGCATACTTTACGACCTTGCTTTTCATTTCAATGGTGTTGTTGTTGGAAAAAGTAATAAAAGTGAAATCTATCTTGGAGAAGGGACAATTTATGGGGATTTCGCTTATGATATAAACCCTATAGCAGACCTTTATAAGACACAGATTTTTCAATTAGCAGAATATCTAAAAATACCGCAGGAAATAATAGAGCAGAAAAAAGAGATAAAAATTGGAGAAGAAAATAGTGTCCCCTATCAGATAGTTGATTCTGTTATTTATTATTATGTTGAGAAAGGAATGAAACCATCAGATATTTCAAGCACAATTAATCTAAAAGAAACAGATGTAAAAAAAATCATAGATAAAATAAATAAATCAGAAAATATGAGGAAACAACCTCTCATAGCAAAAATTCCTGATGAAATTAAGTATTTTAAATCTTAATAGGATATTTTTGCTCCAGTTTTTGTTCTTCTTATTGCTGTTTTAATTCTTTTCTTTAAGTCAGAAATGTTTATTGTATTTGAATTTTTATCAATCGTTAAATTTATAGAACTTCTTAAAAATCTTCCCTTTATGATGAACTGTTTTCCATTTTTCTCTCCAAGCAATCCTTCAATTGTAAGGCGATTATTTTTAACCATTATTTTCATCCCCACCTTCCCATAATAAAAATTAGAACTCCCAACCATTTTTACAGGATTCCCGCCAGCAAGAGTGGTAAAAAACTCTACGGCACCAAAATTCATAATCTGTTTTATCCTTCTTTTCCTTACAGAGACAATTTTGCTTTCAAGTTTATAATTATTATCTTCCATCTCAAAATTTCCACTTATATTAAAAATCCCTGAAATATAAATCTCTTCACTCAACTTTTTAACAAGTTTTTCTATATTTAATCCATCTATCAAAAAATTACCTTTAAAAAATTTCCCTCCAGTATAATTTATTTTTCCCTTTCCATCATAAAATAGAAAATTAATTTCCCCTTTTTTAAAAGAATTCAGATATCCATTTATTTTCTCAATCTTCAACTTTTTTAAGAAAACATAATCACAGGAAAACTCTCCTGGAAAAGTAAGATATAAATTTTTAATATGGTAATTTTTGTAATTGAAGGAATTAACAGAAACATTCAATCTACCAGATGTCTCAAGTTTTTTTTTACTCTTTTCACAAAAAAATCATCAAAATTAACTATACCACCTGTAATATCAATTTTATATTTTTTCTTTATTTCTTCAGGTAAAAGTTCAAAAAGTTTTTTTATTTCAATTTCTTTACCTTCAAAAGATAAAGAGAAGTTTTCATTATCTATATTCCCATAAAAATTTAGTTCTTTATTATCAATTAATGCCTTCCCTTCTTTTATCTCTCCTTTTTTCTCTGTCGGGAAAAAATTCCCTTTCAGAAAAACAATAACTTCTTCACCTTTTTGAACTTTAAGTTCTTCAATTTTTACATCAAAATTTATTTTTTGCTTTTTATTATTTTTTTGAGAGATAACTATATTCCCGGAAACAAGCCCTTCAACAGGAATTTTAAAATTGAAAAAATTTCCAACTTCTTTTATGTTAACTCTATCCACTGCTAAAACTATATTCTGTCCATCCTTTCCCCAGTTTTTTAAACTCCCTTTTATATTAAAATTTCCTATTTTTTCAATTCTTATATCTGTTTTTTTTATATTCACATTTCCGTTTTTTATATTCCCGGAAATTGTTCCTTTAATCGTAATTTCCCTTCCATTTTTCTGTTTTTTTATTTCTCCCGGTCCTGTAAAAGCAAAAGACATTCTTGTAAATGATGGTCTTATTCTTAATCTTTTCATTACCAGAGTAATACCATTCTTTATGTATGTTAAGTTCTTTACTTCTGCTCCAAAAAAGAAAATTTTTACATTCTCAATTTTGAATGGAAGTTTAGAAAT
>CAZRDZ010000124.1:0-3090 GCA_964599135.1 uncultured bacterium | reverse complement strand
AGCAACTGAAAAATTGAAAGAAAAACTCGGTAAAAATCCTGATATGTGGCGTTCTAATTCAAGAATTCAATAAAGGTGATTTCATCCTGAGGACCAGGTTCTTCAAGCAAGACCAGAGGTGGCTAATTGAGGTTTAATGAGTTTCTTTAAAAATTTTCCTGTATAAGATTTTTTGTATCTGACAATTTTTTCCGGTGGCCCTTCAGCAACAACATATCCACCTTTATCTCCTCCTTCAGGTCCAAGGTCTATTATCCAGTCAGCACATTTTATAACTTCAAGGTTATGCTCAATAACAATAACTGTAGAGCCCTTTTCAACAAGACGGTTCAAAACCTTAAGGAGTTTGTCAATATCAGCAAGGTGTAAACCAACCGTTGGTTCATCAAGTATATATATTGTCTTTTCATTTCCTTTTCTTGAAAGTTCAGTTGCAAGTTTTACTCTCTGTGCTTCCCCTCCTGATAAAGTTGTTGCTGGCTGACCAAGAGATATATATCCAAGTCCAACATCATAAAGTGTCTGAAGTTTACTTTTTAGATTTGGGAAATTCTTAAAAAACTCAACTGCTTCTTCAACTTTCATATCAAGAATATCAGCAATATTTTTCCCTTTATATGTGATTTCAAGTGTTTCTCTGTTATACCTTCTTCCTTTACATACATCACAGGGAATATAAATATCAGGAAGAAAATGCATCTCAATTTTCTTTATACCTTCTCCCTTACATGCTTCACATCTTCCCCCTTTAACATTAAAACTAAATCTTCCTGGTTTATATCCCCTTATTCTTGCTTCTTCAGTATTGGCAAAAATCTCTCTTATGTAGGTAAATGCCCCAGTGTAGGTGGCTGGATTTGACCTTGGAGTTCTACCAATTGGTGACTGGTCAATTTCAACAACTTTATTTATATACTCTATTCCAAAAATTGCCTCATGTTTACCTGGTTCTTCTTTTGATTTATATAAAATTTTCCTCAAGCCCTTATATAAAACATCTTCAATCAAACTACTTTTACCTGAACCAGAAACACCTGTAATACAAACAAAAAGACCAAGAGGGATTTCAACAGTTATATTTTTAAGATTATTATGTTTTGCTCCAACTATTTTTATTCTCTTTTCTCCTGATTTTCTTCTTTTTGAAGGAAGGGGTATTTCAATCTCTCCTGATAAATACCTTCCTGTTATTGATTCTTTAACTTTAATAATATCGTTAACTTTCCCTTCAGCAACAACATATCCACCATGAACACCAGCACCGGGTCCAAGGTCAACTATCCAGTCAGAATTTCTCATCATCTCCTCATCATGTTCTATAACAACAACTGTGTTTCCCATATCCCTTAATGACTTCAATGTGCTTATCAACCGTAAATTGTCTCTCTGATGGAGTCCTATGGTCGGTTCATCAAGTATATAAACAACACCAACAAGCCCTGACCCAATCTGAGTTGCAAGACGAATTCTTTCTGCTTCCCCTCCTGATAAAGTATGTGTCATTCTATCAAGAGTTAAATAATCAAGCCCAACTTCTTCCATAAATTGTAATCTGCTTATTATCTCTTTTAATATTTGCTTTGCAATCAATTTTTCTTTTTCATTCAATTTTAAATTTGCAAAAAATTCTCTTGCCTGTTTAACACTCATAGAGGTAATTTCCATAATTGACTTTCCACCCACAGTTACAGAGAGTGATTCTTTTCTCAATCTTCCCCCTTTACAAACAGGACATTTAACTTCTCTTATATACTTCATTATTTCTTCTTTTCTTCTTTCACTTTCTGTTTGTTTAAAAAGACGTTCTAAATTTGGAATAACTCCTTCAAAACCATAGTCATCAGAGCCGTAAAGTAAAACATCAAGTTGTTCTTTTGTAAGGTCTGCTGGTCTATCATCAAGGTCTTTACCAAACTCATATAATATTTCTCTCAACAAACTTCTGTAATAAAGAAAAAGTCCTCTTCCTCCTGCTTCATGCCATGGTTTTATTGCTCCCTTTCTGAATGTTTTGTTTTTATCAGGAATAATAAGGTCAGGGTCAAGACGCATCAAAAATCCAAGCCCCTTACATTCAGGGCAGGCACCATAAGGGCTATTGAAAGAAAACATTCTTGGAGAAAGTTCCTCAAAACTTATCCCACAGGAAACACATCCAAAATTTTCATTGAAAAGGAGAGATTTTTTCCCATCATCAACTATAACAATACCTTTCCCAACTTTTAACGCCATTTCAACACTTTCAGCAACTCTACTTCTTTCCTCTTCTCCTATAATAAACTGGTCAACAAGAACTTCTATATTATGAATTTTATATCTTTCAAGTTTTATTTTCTCATCAACATCATAATATTTTCCATCAATTCTCACCATAAGAAAACCACTTTTTTTAATCCCCTCTAAAACTTTGGCGTATATCCCTTTTCTTCCTCTTACAATTGGGGCGAGAATTTTAACTTCTTTTTCTGGCGAGAAAGATAAAATTTTATCAACTATCTCCGATGAGGACTGCCTCGTAATTACTTTTCCACAGGAAGGACAATGAGGAATCCCAATTCTTGCAAAAAGAAGACGCAGATAATCATAAATTTCTGTTGTTGTTGCTACGGTTGACCTTGGATTTGAAGCGGCTTTTCTCTGTTCAATAGCAATAGCAGGTGGAAGTCCGAAAATATGGTCAACATCTGGTTTTTTCATCTGTTCTAAAAATTGTCTTGCGTAAGCAGATAAACTTTCTATATACCTTCTTTGTCCTTCTGCATATAAGGTATCATAAGCGAGAGATGATTTTCCTGAGCCAGAAACACCTGTTATAACTATAAGATTATTTCTCGGAAGGTCAAGATTTATGTTTTTTAAGTTATGTTCTCTTGCTCCTCTTATGCTTATAAATTTCGGTTCCATAATTAAATATTTTACCTCTATTTATAAAAAGGGTTAAACAGGATAGGTTCCAACATCAGTATTAAAAAGGCAGAGCATTCCTCAATCTTATGGCAGTTTTTAAAGTTACCGGGGCTTTTTCTGAAAGGGCAGGTTCATTTGATTTTGCCTCTAAAGTAATTTTCACAAGGGTTGTTTCAGTATTCA
>CAZRDZ010000123.1:0-3172 GCA_964599135.1 uncultured bacterium | reverse complement strand
GTTGTGTTGGCTTTGTCTGTGGAGTTGGTATGGTATGGGCTCTTTTAATTGTCAAAAATGGGACAGAAGAACCAGACCCTGATAAAGCGTTTGAAATAGTAAGAAGATGTTTTGAGAAAGGACTTTTGTTTTTTGCTCCTGTTGGGTATAAAGGAGCAGCAATAAAAATATGTCCTCCACTTATAATTGGAGAAGAAGCAATAAGAGAAGGATGTAATGTAATTGAAGAAGCAATAGAAGAGGTTGAAAATGGAAATTAAAAAAGTTGTTGAGAAAAATTTTGATAAAGCAGTTGATTTTTTAGTTGAATTGATAAAATTTAAGAGTATATCAGGAGAGGGAGAAAAGGATGTTCAAGAATTTATAAAAGAAAATTTTTCACAATTTGGGAAAGCAGAACTTATTGAAATAGATGAAAATATAAAAAGAGACCCGGAATATACCTTTTCTGATAAAGACCTTGATTATTCAGAAAGAAAAAACCTTGTTTTAAAAATTGAAGGGACAGGGGAAGGAAAAAGTTTAATTCTTAATTCACACTGTGATGTTGTTCCTGCTGCTGACTGGAAAGATGCATTTAACCCTGTAATTAAAGATGGCTATCTTTACGGAAGAGGTGCCTGTGATGCGAAAGGACAGGTAGCAACTATTTATTTAACGCTCCTTACTCTTAAAGAACTTGGTATTAAATTAAAGGGAGACATAATTGTTGAAATTGTTATTGAAGAAGAAATTGGTGGAAATGGGACTTTATCCCTTATAAGAGATGGATATAAAGGTGATGGAGTAGTTGTTTTCGAGCCAACGGATATGAAAATTCATCCTGCAAATAGAGGGGCTTTATGGTTTAAACTTGAAATTGAGGGAAAAAGTGTCCATATGGGAAAGAAAATAGAAGGAGTTGGTGCAATTGAAAAAATGTGTTTTATTGTAAGGAAATTGATAGGTTATGAGGAAAAGTTAATTGAAGAAAGCAGAAATGTTCCACTTTTTGAGAAATTTGACCCACCACCTGTTCAGGTTAATTTTGGAACAATTGAAGGAAAAGGATGGCCATCTATGGTTTGTAGTAAAGTTGAACTTGAAGGAGGAGTTGGATTTTTACCGAATAAAAATATAACACAAATAAAGGAAGAAGTTGAAAGCATAATAAGAGAAAGTGGTGATGAATGGATAAAAAATCATTATAAATTAAGTTTCAATAAACTCCATAATGATGCTTACTCAATACCACCAGAGCATCCACTTGTAAATGTTTTAAAAGAAGCATCTGAAAGTATTTTGGGCAAAGCAGTTGTAGAAGGTTGGGTTGCAAGTTGTGATGCCCGTCTTTTTAATAAAATTGGAAAGATGCCTGTTGTTGTTTTTGGGCCGGGCTGTCTTGATGATGCACATTCAAATAATGAAAAAATTAAAGTAGAAGATATTAAAAAAGCAGGTGAAGTTGCAACTGAAACAGTTATAAAATGGTGTGGAGGAAAAAAATGGTAAAAGTTGGAATAATTGGAGTTGGTACATTCGGAACAAATGTTTTAAAAACATTTTCACAACTTGAAAAACAGAACTTATGTAAACTTATTGCTATATGTGATTTAAATGAAAGTTTATTAGAAAAGCAGTCAAGAGAATTTAATGTTAAAGGATATACTGACTATAAAGAAATGATAGAAAAGGAAGAAATGGATGGAGTTGCTATTGTAACTCCTGACCCATTTCATAAAGAACCAGCAATTTTTGCAGCAAATAAAGGAAAACATATTTTTGTTGAAAAGCCAATGGATACAACTGTTGAAGGATGTATTGAAATGATAGAAGCAGCAGAAAAAAATAATGTGTTTTTACAGGTTGATTTCCATAAAAGGTTTGACCCGTTCCATAAAGAAATAAAAAAAGATATAAAAGAAGGGAAAATTGGGAAAGTTGAATATGGATATGCTCATATGGAAGATAAGATTGTTGTTCCAAGAGACTGGTTTCCAAAATGGGCTCCTCAAAGTTCTCCTGTCTGGTTTCTTGGAGTTCATTTTTTTGACCTTATCAGGTGGTTTCTTGAAAGTAATGGGAAGAGTGTATATGCAACTGGAAGGAAGTGGAAGTTGAAAGGAATGGGTATTGATACATATGATTCTGTTAACTGTATTGTTGAGTTTGAAAATGGTGCCTCTATTTCATTTGACCTTTCCTGGATTTTACCTGAAAATTTTGAATCAATTGTAAATCAGGGATTCCGTCTTGTAGGAGAAGATGGAGTTATTGAATGTGATAGTCAGGATAGAGGAACAAGAGTATATTATGAAAAAGAAGGGGTAAAAACATATAATCCTGTTTTTATATCAGAAATATTTGATGAGAGAGAAAAATCTTTTAAATATTCTGGTTATGGTATTGATAGCATTGCAGATTTTGTGTATAATTTAATCTATCTTGAAAAAGGTGGCAGTATTGAAAAAATAAAACAGGGGATTTCTGCTACAGGGATTGATGGACTTGAAGTTACAAAAATTGCAGTTGCAGTTCATAAATCCCTTGAAAGCGGCAAAGTAGAAAAAATATAAATACAAAGGAGAGTTTATGGCTATCAGAATTCGACTTGTAAGAACTGGTAAAAGAAATAGACCTTTTTTTAGAATTGTTGCAGTTGATAGAAAAAAAGATGGAAAAGGGGATGTGAAAGAAATAATAGGTCATTATGACCCTCTCCCTGACCCTGAAATTATTGAAATTAAAGAAGACAGAATTTCTTACTGGTTTGAAAAAGGTGCAATACCAACAGATACAGTAAAATCACTTTGCAGAAAAAAAGGGATTTTTATCCCTCCAAATGTAAATAAATGAGGATTGATATTCTGACAATTTTCCCTGATAGTTTTAATTATTTTGATTTAAGTATTATAAAGAGAGCAAGAGATAAAAAGATTGTTGAAATTAATATATGGAATTTAAGGGATTTTACAAAAGATAAACACAGGAAAGTTGACGATAAAGTTTATGGTGGAGGAAAAGGAATGGTTTTGATGTGTCAACCAATTTTTGATGGAGTTGAATATATTAAGAAACAGAATAAAAAAGCAAAAGTAATTTTAACAACTCCTCAAGGAACTCTTTACAACCAGGAAATGGCAAAAAAATTGAGTAAAGAAAAAGGACTTATAATTATATGTGGTCATTATGA
>CAZRDZ010000122.1:0-3199 GCA_964599135.1 uncultured bacterium | reverse complement strand
ACACAATAGGATAATGAGAACTAACTGGATTGCTTTTTCCACCAGTTTATCCAATCATTCTTATCTTTGAAATCTTTACCAGTTATTCTTTTCAAAACATAAATTAAGTTTTTCTCATTATATTTATTCAGTTTTACATAAGGATGTTTGTTTTCAAGAACAAGAAAGATATATTTTAAAGAAGGTCTTCCTATTTTTACCAGCGCCTCTCTTGCCTCTTTTGCAGGGGAAGTCCACAAACCATGCCCATTATACTTACACCAGGTCGGAATTTCATCATCAAGTAATCTCAAAAGAAAAGGTATAGAGCGAGAATTTCTAATTATTGAAAGGTCATAGGCGCCACGAGCCCTTTCTTTTGCATAAACAGAAAAAGTTTTGTTCACTCCTTTTTTTACCACTTGATTTAATCCAGTATATGTCTCACTGCTATAAAGAATCGCTGCTCCGATGAAAAAAACTAAAAATATCTTTCTCATATTTTTATTATAACATATTAAAAAATAAAAATAAAATAATCAGAAATCATCAATAATTTCTGATTAAGGGAGCAATGGACTTTATTATGTGAAGAGAAAAGGACATTATTAAAGTTAGAAGAAAATTGCTATTTAAGAGATTATATGTTATTATATCAAATTGTGAAAACTGAAGCAGAAAATCAGATTTAGGATATTTGATTAATACATCTCAAGCGTTTTAATTGTTTCTATAAATTTTTTTAAGAATTTATTAGGAGATGTTAAAATGAAAAAATTTAAATTTTTTATATTTTTTCTGATTTCAAATTTTGTTTTTTCAGCAGAATATAATTGGGAAAAAGCCCCGGGGAAAGAAAATCTAATTTTCAAGTTTGTTCACATAACAGATACTCATTGTATTTCAAACGCAAAATTTAAAAAAGAACCCAAAAATATAATTCAAATAGGACCTTATCGGGCACACTGGAAAGATAGTTATCATTCATTTTTAATACTTGAAAAAACAATTGAATATATAAATGAAAAAATAAAGCCCTCTTTTTTAGTGCATACAGGAGATATAAGTGAAAATGGAAATTTTAATGATTTGAAGAAATCCAGAGAAATTTTGAGAAAATTAAATTGTCCATTTTATGTAATTAAAGGTGACCACGATGGAATTAAAAATAAAAATTTTGAAAAAATTTTTAAAAAAAGATGTTATTCTACAAATTACAGCGGGTGGCATTTTATATTTGTAAGTATATACCCGGATGAAAAAGAAATAAAATGGATTAAAAAAGACATAAGTAAGCATTCCCAAAAACCAACTGTATTTCTTACACATAGATTAATTATTTGTGATGATTTAACTTCCTCTTTAGTCAAAAAATTTTATGGGAATATACCACTTCTTATGGAAAAAGCGGATTTTTTTAGAAATTTTTTAGAAGAGAGTAAAAATGTGAAACTTGTTATTTCAGGTCATATTCATACAAATTTACATTATAAAGAAAATGGAATAAACTTTATTTCAACCTCTGCTCTATTAGAAATACCTCATCAATTTAGAGTATTTGAATTTTATAAAAATATGATTAAAATAAAACTTCTAACTGCTTATCATCTAAAAGATGTTAAAGAAAAAAATTGGAAATTACAGAATGTAGAAATTATAAAAATTGAAAAATGAAAAGAGGTTGGTTTATATTTTTATTTGCATTTTCAATGGCATATCTTGAATCTGCTGTAGTATATTATTTAAGAGAAATCTGTTGTCCATCTGGTTTTTCATTCCCTTTGCCTCTTCCTACAATTGATATATATTTAATTGAACTTGGAAGAGAACTTGCAACTCTTCTTATGATTTTATCTGTCAGTTTTATCTTGGGGAAAGGAATAAGAAGATTGGCATACTTTAGTATAATTTTTGGAATATGGGACATTTTTTATTATTTCTGGCTCTATGTGTTTTTAAAATGGCCCTCTTCTATTCTGGAATGGGATATTTTATTTTCAATACCAGTTTCCTGGGCTTCTCCTGTTATATGTCCTATAATTGTAGCATTTTTATTGATAACCATAGGAATTTTTGTTTTAAAAATCACTGAAAGAAAGGGGAAAATAGAAGTAAGTGTTGTTGAAAAATCAATGTTTGTCTTAAGTCAGATCTTACTTTTCCTTTCATTTACCATAGATGCATTTAAAAATCCTAAAATTTATCTGGAAATTAAACCTGAAAAATTCCATTGGGGTATTTATCTAACCGGGTTATTATTCCTGATGATTTCATCTTTATTGGCTTTAAAAAGAAATCGTATTTCCTCAAAATAGGTCTTTTAAAATAAAAAAACTTGCAATTTTACATAACCGCGTCGGTTAAAAAGTTGACAGAATAAAAAGTGGAGGTAAAATTTATATAGCAATATGGCTATATAAGTAAAAAAATGGAAATAGAAAAAATATTGAAAGTTCTTTCAGATAAAAACAGATTGAGAATACTGAATATGCTTGAGAAAAAAAATCTCTGTGTTTGTGAAATAACTGAAATACTGGGAATAAAACAACCCTCTGTTTCAAGACATCTTAAAAAATTAAAAATGGCTGGAATAATTACAGAAAAGAAAAACGGATTTTTCACTGAATATTTTCTTATAAAGAATGGAATATGGTTTGAATTGTGGAAAAAAATAAAACAACAACTTCAAGAGGAGAAAGTTATAAAAGAAGATGAGAAGAAATTGAAGAAAGTTGATAGATGTAAAATTAAGTGTAAATAATTTTTTTACAAATTTATATAGCAATCTGGCTATATAGAAAGGAGGTAAAAATGGCATTACCAGAAAAATTTGCAAAATGGAAAGGAATACCAAGAGAAGAAATAGATTGGGCTCCAAAAGTAGATGAGAATAAATGTGTTGGCTGTGGGATGTGTGTTACAAGTTGTGGAAGAAATGTTTTTGAATTTGATTGGGAAAAGAAAAAAGCAGTGGTTGCAAGACCATTACAGTGTATGGTTGGTTGCACATCCTGTGAGGTATGGTGTATATTTGATGCTATAAGTTTTCCTGACCCAGAGTATGTTAAAGATTTAATAAAAAAGAGGAAAATTCTTCCTCTTGCAAAAAAACAACTTGAAGAAAAATATAAAAATAGAGGAGAATAATAATTATGGAAACTAAGTTAATAAGAGAAAAGGCAATTTTATTGAGAAAAAAGATTAGTTTAAGAACATTTCC
>CAZRDZ010000121.1:0-3439 GCA_964599135.1 uncultured bacterium | reverse complement strand
TTTCATCATAGTAAAAGAATTTTACTTGACAACAAGGCATCAGTCAAGAAATTATGAGAATGATAATTCCAAACCCGGTTTGGTCTTTTTTACCGAGGGTAAGGGATTCAGGTATTTTCTGTTTTTATAGCAGATATTACTACAAATCCACCTTTATCACATCCTTCAATTACTTCATCTTCTTTCTCCATCTCATCAGGAAGGGTGAAAATTGTCTGATAAAATGAGAAATTGCTAAATCCATTTTTTTCAAGTATTTTTACCACTTCTTCAACTGTAAAAAAATTCGCATAACGATAGAAAATACTATCTTTGCTTATGTAATATTTACCAAGAAAACTATCTCTTGGAACTATCCCTATTATTATTTTCCCGTTTTTCTTAAGAACTCTATTTGATTCCTTTATTACCTTTTCTGGATTTTCTACAAAACAGAAAGAAATTATAATTGCAACATAATCAAATTCTTCATCTTCAAAAGGTAAATTTTCTCCCTTTCCTGCTTTTACTTTAATTCCTCTTTTTTTCGCAATTTCAAGCATTTTTTCTGAAGGGTCAATCCCATACCTTATTCCAAGAGGAGAAGCAAACCTTCCAGTTCCAACACCTATTTCAAGTCCTTCTCCTTTTTCTGGAATAACTTTTTCCACTGCTTTTATCTCTGAAAGATATGCGTATTTATGCCTTTCATACCAGAGGTCATATCTTTCAGAAAATTCGTCAAATACACTCTTCATTTCTCTACTTCTCCCCACCAGTCATCAAAAAAACTATCAAAATGATGCTGCTGGTAATCAGTAATATTTTTATTTACATCTTCCTTTTTAAAAGAAATTCTGTAATTTACACAGTAATTCAAAAGAATTTCCATTGCTTCATTCAACTTTCTTATCATTTCTTCACATTTTTCTTTATTTTTTTCTTTACATCTATCAGGATGGTATTTCAAACTTAAATCTTTATATGCTGATTTTATCTCATCAATAGTTGCTTCCTCTCCAAGACCTAAAATTTTTCTTGCATTATCAATTTTTTCAAACATTGACATTTAATTCATCTCCCTCTTTTAAAGAAATAAATTGGGTTTTAAATATTTCTTTAAATATTTCCTTCCCTCTTTCTCCTGTGCAGTGTAATGGAATAACCATTTCCACGCCCGACGACCTTAAATAACTGGCAATTTTTTCAATTTCTTCTTTATTTTTATGCCTTAAGTGAAATCCCCCTGCTACCATAAAAATTTTCTTTCCAAATTTCTCCTTAACATAATCCACAACTATATTTATGCCAGGATGAGAACAACCAGTCAATATAGTAATTCCTTCTTTCCCTTTTATAACAATTGACTGTTCAAATAGTTCTTCTTTATCTGAAAAACATCTCATCTGACCGGTCGTATAAATATTTTCCTCTATTTTCTGAACTTTTTCAATTTCAATTACTCCAACACCGTAAGAATAAATCTTCTTTTTAAATTCTTCACGGGAATTTTTACATATGTAAACATCAACATTTTTATTCCTATCAATTATTCTCCAGAGTCCTGCAATATGGTCCCAGTGGTCGTGAGAAATTATAATTTTTTTAACTTTTGAAATATCTATTTTAAATTTCTCAATATTGCTGAAAAAAATTTTTTCATCTCCAAATGTATCAAAAAGAATATCTTCTCCGAGAAGAAAGGATATCCCCCATCTTTCTATTTTTCTTTCTTCCTCTTTCCATCCATCTGCAATCAGTTTTATTTTCATTTTCTTAAATTGTAGAGTAAAACAATACTTCCCTTTTCACAACCACTATTTCTTGCAACTACTTCACATTTAACCATAAAAAAGAAAAAAATTGGCCTTTTTGAATTAGAAAGTGTTTCATAATTCCCCTGTCCTTTACTTATTATAATATCTGCTTTTCTATACAATTTAAGAAATTCTTTACTACATAAGGATAAAATTGTCCCTGGAGCATCTGTTCCATTTGAAATTATTTCAGCACTTTTATCAATCCCACAAAAAACTGCATCTTCAATTAAAGCATCATTTATTGCTGCCCTTTCCTTAACAGCATAAAATATTTCTTTTTCAGGATACATATTTTTTATTTCTTCAATTAAAATTCTATCAAAGACAACTTCTCCAGCATTATCACCAAGGTAAAGAATTGTTTTTGCCTCTTTTAGTTTTTCTTTAAATTCATCAAAATGAAAAACCCCTTTTTTAATACTATTTTTTTCCCTGTTTACAATTCTTTTAACTTCTTTATTAATATCAATTTCTCCCTTTGCTCCAAAATCAATAATGTTTCCTGCAATTGCAATTTCTACTGAAAAAAGCAGCGGTTCTGATGCTTTACTTACTTTCTTCTTTAAATTTTCATATTCACCAAGAGCAATGATGTTGCTTTTTTTCTTAACTTTTTTAAAAGGGTCTGGATTCTGTGTAATTTCTTTGAAAATTTTATATCCAATCCTTGACATAAACGGAGGAGGGCTGGAAAGAGAAATAGAAGGGATTTTTTTTGAGAATTCTATTAAAATTTTCTTCTGCTTATCATAAGGAACGCCAAGAAGTTTTGAAGCAGTAAGAAGTTGATTAAAAAAGCAAGGGATACATTCAAGATAAGTTCTCATTTTAAATCACTTTCAATTTTTTTAACTATATCTGAAAATGCTTTTGAGACAGGTAAACTCTCTTTTACAGAAACAAATGGTTTCCCTTCATCAGAAAGATTTACAATTTCAGGTTCAAAAGGGATTCTCCCCAGGAAATTTACCCCCATCTCTTCTGCAACTTTTTCTCCCCCACCTTTTTTAAATATATCTATTTCTTTATGGCAATAAGGGCATATAAGGACACTCATATTTTCAACAACCCCGATAACATTCATATTTAATTCCTTTGCAAACTCAATACTCTTTTTAACATCCATTATTGCAACTTCCTGACCTGTTGCTACAATCACTGCTCCTGTTATATCAGGAATTGCCTGAACAACTGTCAGTGGTTCATCTCCTGTTCCTGGAGGACTATCAATAATAAGATAGTCAAGATTTCCCCACCTCACATCTGCAAGAAACTGTCTTATTGCTCCTGATTTCAAAGGACCTCTCCATATAATTGGTTTTTCTCCATATCCAACAAGAGCAATACTTATAACAAAAAGATTTTCTCCAACTTTAACAGGGAGGATTCCTTCCTCCTCTGAACCATACAATTTTTCTCCTTCAATGCCAAGCATCTTTGCAACATTTGGTCCATGGATATCTATATCTAAAAGTCCAACTTTTTTCCCTTCTTTACTTAAAGAATATGCAAGATTAACTGCAAAAGTTGTTTTTCCAACCCCTCCTTTTCCACTCATTACAATAATTTTATGTTTTATATTTGACATCCTTTCTTTTATTCTCTTTTCTTGCTCAATCAACTTTTCGTTTTTCATTTTT
>CAZRDZ010000120.1:0-3487 GCA_964599135.1 uncultured bacterium | reverse complement strand
TTTCATGTTTTCAAACATTATTTTTATATTCCTGAATAATATTATACCCCCAGGAATTTGTCAACAAATTTTAAAACAATTAAAAACAAATTCAAATCACAAACTCTTTCTCTTATATTTAGAATCTTAAATTTATTTGAAAAAGAGAAGAAACAGTGGTATTATTATTCTAACAAAGGAGTAGAAATGAAAAAAATAGTATTGCTTGTCTTTTCTTTTTCTTTCATAACTTTTGCCAGTATAAAAACAGAAGTTTCTTCAGGTGGTCCTTCTGCTTCAGAGGTATTGAAATATAAAGGACCGAAAGCAAGAATTGCTGTTGGAAGGTTTGAAGTGAAAGCAGCAAAAGCAGGTTGGGAAATAGGAGAGGGAATTAAAGACATGCTTATTGACTCACTATTTAACACAGGAAGATTTATTGTTCTTGAAAAAGGTGAAACAATGAGTGATTTGAAAGAGGAATATCAACTCGGAGAAAGTGGATGGAGTAAAAAAGCACCTAAAAAAGGAACTTTTGAAACAGCAGATATTATTTTAACAGGAGCAATCACTGCATTTGAACCTGATTATAAAAAGAAAGGTGGAGGAGGGGTAGTCATCCCGCTCCCTTTTAAAATTGGAGGAGGGGTTAAGATTGAAAAGAAAGAAGCATACATTGCTGCTCACCTCCGTCTTGTTGATGTCAGAACAAGAAGGATAATTAAGACAGCAAAAGTTGATGGCTATGCTTCAAAGAGTAATATAGGAATTGTCGGAGGTGGCTTAATCGGGACAGTTGCTTTAGGAGCAGGGTTTCAGAAGTATAAAAATACTCCAATGGAAAAAGCAGTTATGGTTATGCTTGAAAATGCAGTAAAGGAAATAATTAAAAGTGTCCCTGAAAATTACTATAGATATGATGAGAATGAGAACCTTCAGACAGCAAAGAAAGAGGAAACCCCCTCTCTCAAAATTATAGGAGGAGAGGATATCTTTAAAGGTGGAGAAGTTATTTTACTTGATGAAAATTTCAATAATTATGAAATTGGAGATGTTCCCGTTGATTTTTTATATGAAAAAGCAGGAGTTGAAATTGCTAAAGTCGGAAATAAAAAATGGATGAGATTTTTAAAAGAAGGGAGTGTAAAGAAAAAGTTGAACATCAATGGTGATTATTCATTTGAAATTTCATTTCTTACTACTTTTAATTGTTTAAGCAATATTAAATTACCTGATGGAAAATCAATGCAACTTGTTAATGGGAAAATTTTATATTCAGGTGTTGAACTTGCACCTATAAAACTAAATAAAGTAAATAGAATTCAGATCTCAAAAAGAAAAGGGATAACAAAAATATTCATTAATGGAAAAAAAGAGTATAAAACAGTTGAAAAAAGCACACCCACTGGAAATGAAATTGCTGTGAAGTGTGAAGAAGTTAATCCTGATGAAGGAAAAGAATTTCTTTTTACAGACCTTAAAATATCTCTTTATAAATGATAATAGGAATTGATTGTGGTAATTTATTTGTTAAGGTTGGTTTTTTTGAAGAGGGAAAATTAAAAAATATATTGAAATTACCCTCTAATGATATTCAAAATTTCAGAATTCCTTCTGAATTGAAAAAACTTAAAATTGAAGTTATTGCAGTAGCAAGTGTTTCTCCTTCTGTATCTAAAAAAATCGAAAAGATATTTTCCTCTTTCTTCAAAAAAGAAATATTTAAAATTACTCCTGTGAATTGTAATCTCCATCTTGATATAAAAAATAAAAAATCTGTTGGAGTTGATAGAGTTTTAAATTGCAAAGCAGCATTTTCTATTTATAAAAGGCCCTGCATTGTAATTGATATTGGAACTGCTATTACAATTGATGTAGTTGATAAAAAAGGGAATTTTACAGGAGGAGTGATTTTACCAGGTCCTGAATTATGGATTAAATCACTTGAAACAACTTCATTGATAAACTCCCCTTCCTTACTTAAGAAAAATATATTAGTCGGGAAAAATACAGACGAATGTATAACATCCGGGATTAACAACGGAATATCCGGAGCAATTGAAAATATAGTGGAAAAATTAAAGAAATTTTATAAAAGCCCTGTTGTTATTTTAACAGGTGGATGGTGTGATTATTACTCAAAAAAGATAAAAATTAAAAAAAGAATTAGAAAATATTTAACTCTGGAAGGAATAAATATTGTAGTTAATGAGAGATGGAAGAAAAATTTATAAATGGAGAAAGGGTATATATTTTTGATGAATTAACATCCACAATGGATTTAGCAGATGAACTTATAACACAGAATAAAACTGATGTAGTTGTTGCTAAAAAACAAACGAAGGGAAGGGGAAGGTATGGAAGAAAATGGTATTCAGAAGAAGGTGGGCTTTATTTTTCTTTCATTGAAAAAAACGGGAGAAATGACTTTTTATCGGAAATTGTTTCTTTTTCAATAGTTAAAACATTACAGGAATATGGAATAAATTGTAAAATAAAGTTCCCAAATGATATAATATACAGGAATAAGAAAATTGCTGGAATTTTGATAGAAAAAAAAGGAGAAATTTATATCATAGGAATAGGAATAAATGTTAACAACTACATCAATGAAGAAATAAATGGTATTTCAATGAAGGAGATACTTAAAAGAGAAATTAAAATTGAAAAAGTTCTTGAAAAGTTTTTAATTATATATAAACTTAACAGAGAGGAATTTCAAAAAAATAAAAGATTCTATCTCAAAAAATGGAGTGATTTTTTACAAAAATGAGTGAGTCACTTTATAATATTATCTACATAGTAATTTTAATTGCCCTTTCTGCATTTTTTTCTGCTTCTGAAGCCGCTTTTATATCTTTAAATAAGTATCATATCCAAAAGTTAATAGAGATAAACAGAAGAAGGGCCTTACAACTTGAATACTGGATAAAACATCCCAGAAAAATTTTAATCACCACTCTTGTAGGAAATAATATTGTCAACATTCTTGCTTCAATTATTGCTGCAATCTTATCAAACAGAGTTTTTCATAAAACAAGTATCGCTTTAATTACAGGAATTATGACTTTTATCATCCTTGTTTTCGCTGAAATTATTCCAAAATCGCTTGCTAAAAAACACTGTGAAAAAGTAGCAACATGGGCTTATTATCCAATCCGTTTCTTTTCTATTCTCTTAACACCTGTTATAAAATTTCTCATTTTCTTTGCGAATTTTTTTGTTGTGCCTTTTGGAGAGAAGATAGATACAATTGTTCCAATTATTACAGAAGAAGATGTAAAGGCAATGATTACTGCTGGAGAAGAAGAAGGAGTTATTGAGGAAGAAGAAAAAGAGATGATACATAGTATTTTTGAATTTGGAGATAAAATGGTTAAGGAAATTATGACTCCAAGAGTTGAGATTGTTGGAGTGGAAGAAAATACAAAAATTGAAGAGGTATTAAAAATTATTGCAAAAGAAGGATATTCACGACTTCCTGTTTATAAAGAAAATATTGATAAGG
>CAZRDZ010000119.1:0-3571 GCA_964599135.1 uncultured bacterium | reverse complement strand
AAATATAAGGGAATAAAGATAGAATTAAAATAATTTGTTTTTATTTTTTATTTTTAAATTCGTGGAAAGTTAAATCTATAAAAGAAAACAATTGTAACAAAAAATTACATCAAACAATTCTATAAATAATGAAGTAATGAAGAAAGGTTTAAAAAATTTTAAGTGATGAACACAAAAGGAGTTTTATGGGAACGAAAGTTGATTGGAAGGCAATGCAAAAAAATTATGTTGCGAAATCAAAAGATTGTTTTTCAATTTTTCAATTATTTAAGCAATAAAAAGTTTTATATATACCAAAACTAATTAAATTATGGTAAGCAAAATAGAAATGTTAAAAGTAATAACGAAGTCTAAGTTAGTGGCGGCGGTGAAGAAGAAAAGAAAAAAAGTTTCGGTAAGCTGGAACAAAGAGAAACTTGCGGAGCAACTTTCCTTTGATGAACTAAGAAAACTTTACGCAAGCGAAAAAGCAAAAGAAAAACCAACAAAGAAAAAAAAGGTTGTTAAAAAAGTTGCCAAGAAAAAAGTAACTGGTAAAAAACCAACAAAGAAAAAAAAGGTTGTTAAAAAAGTTGCCAAGAAAAAAGTCAAAAGAAGAAAATAATTTTTCAATTTTTTTGTTTTTGTTTAATTTTTAATTTTCGGGGAGGAGAGTATCATCTATTATTCTTTTCAACCAATCAAAAATTTAAAAAATAAAAATTTAAACCTGTGTTTAAGTACAACATCCAGGACAAGCGCAAACACATTTTTTATGATCGGCGATTAGGCCAAATTTCATTCTACATATCTGTTCGCAATTCTCTGTAGTGCCATTGCTGTTTATATCATATCCGGGGTTTATATCGCTTAACTTGAAGGCGCTTTCATTTGTATTGCAATGATGAATGGTTTGTATTGTACTGCAACATGCAGTCCAAGCATTTTCAAGTTCCGTTTTATTTATATTGCCAGTGCCTTTAACAAAAAAAACCGCCAGTATTAAAAGAACCATCACTGCCAACGCAATTATAATTACCGAATTTACAGGCAATGTAATACCTTTTGTTCTCATAATTATCATTATCAATACTTTTAATATAATTGCCAACAATATTAATATTTGCAGATTACAACCAAATAAATTCACAAAATATGGATAATAATAAACCAACAAAGATATTTATATAATTTTTTCTTATATTTATGAACTTGTGGAAAGATTTGCCTGTTGGAGAAGGAAAAGAACCGGAAGAAGTTTTTGCAGTTGTTGAGATACCCAGAAGATGCCAGAATAAATACGAATATAATCCGGAAAAAGGAATTTTCATTTTAGATAGAGTTCTTTATTCTCCAATGTTTTATCCGACAAATTATGCCTTTATTCCAAGAACCTGGAGTAAGGACGAAGACCCTCTGGATATTCTTGTTTTGTCAGATGAGCCCATCTTACAGGGATGTGTTGTTTTGGTGAGACCTGTTGCCTTACTGAGAATGATCGATTCTGGAGAAGAAGATTATAAAATTATTGCTGTTCCAGTTAAGGATCCAAGATATGATAATATAAAAAATAAAGAGGACTTAACTCCACATTTATTAAAAGAGATCTCCCATTTCTTTCACAGATACAAAGAACTGCAGAATAAAAAAGTGGAAATTATCGGCTGGGAAGACAGAGAAAAAGCTCTTGAAGAGATCAAAGAGTGCATAGAAAGATTTAAATCTAAATTTGATTAATATGTTTTATTTGCTTGATATAGAGGAAAAAGTCGGGGTAGAAGCCCAAAAACTAAAGAAAAATATTCAGGAGAGTATAGAAGAAAAATTAGAGGACTTGCATCTGAAAGAAGAAAACGGAGTATTTCTTGGAGTGGTTGAAATAAAAAAAATCGGAGAAACGGGAGAAATTCTGCCAGAAAAGCCTTATATTTATTTTAATGTTGCATATACCTGTTTATTTTTTCAGCCCGTTCAGAATGAAATTGTTGAAGGTTATGTTACTGAAGTGGCAGAATTTGGTCCCTTTGTCAGAATAGGCCCAATAGATGCATTGGTCCACATATCACAAATCACAAAAGAGAAATTGACTTATAATCCAGAACAGGATATAATTACCAGCAAAGATTCAAAAATTATAATAAAAAAGGGAGATTTCGTGATAGCAATGGTTGCGAATTCTTCTATTTCAGAAGAACGGATAAGGGTGAATCTGACAATGAAACAGGAAGGGCTTGGATTGATCAAATTACTGAAGAAATCAAAGAAAAAAGAGAAAAAGAAATAATCTGTTTAAAAAAATATCTGGATGATATGTCTAATTATAAAAACTTTGCTTTAAATAAGGCAATTCAAATATAACTGCAGGGATATAATTTTAACTAATGCTATAATTTTAAAT
This sequence comes from uncultured bacterium, assembly GCA_964599135.1. GTDB lineage: Bacteria > Ratteibacteria > UBA8468 > B48-G9 > JAFGKM01 > JAGGVW01. The sequence goes on along the minus strand of CAZRDZ010000119.1, from coordinate 1,194 downwards.
TTTTCTGAATTTATTAATGGCAATTGCAATTATCGGAACGGGAATTACCAAATTTGGCGAATTATGGGATAAAAACTGGGAAGATTTGGTCTTTGAAAGTTCCACCGAGGCAGTAAAAAACGCCAATATAGACTTTGAAGATATAAATTCATGTTATGTTGGAAATATGAATTTATCCAGATTTGAGGGACAGGACCATATCGCTCCCAGAATTACGGAAATTTTGGGGATAAACAAAGTTATTCGGACAGAAGCGGCATGCGCTTCAAGTTCTATTGCCTTAAAACTTGCAAGTGATGAAATTGAGTTATCTTCTTTTAAAGGAGAAAATAAAATTGCTCTTGTTGTTGGTTTTGAAAAAATGACCGATAGGATTGTTGGAACCACAACCGGGATTCTGGCCGGAGCCTCCCATTTTGATACCGAGATTATAAATGGTGCCACTTTTCCAGGTCTCTACGCTTTGCTTGCAGCGAGATATTTGCATGAGACAGAAGCTACCGAAGAAGATTTGCATGCTGTTGGAATAAAAAACCATAAAAATGGAATTTTAAATGAAAAGGCAATGTTCAGAAAAGAAATAAATTTGGAGGATTTCAGGGGAGATATTGCAAATCCATTAAAATTGTTTGACTGTTCTCCAATCTCCGATGGTTCTGCTTCTTTGGTTTTGACAACGGAAAAATATGCCAAGGAATTGGGAGTAGAATTTGTAAAACTTGAAAATATAGAAATAAGCACTTCTTCTATTTCTCTGGCAAAGAGACCGGATTTATTAATATTGGATTCGGCAAAAAGAGCCGCAGAATCTGCTTATAAAAAGGCAGATATAAAACCAAAGAATATAGATTTAATTGAAGTTCATGATTGTTTTACGATTAATGAAATTCTCTGTTTAGAAGCGGCGGGTTTTGCAAAAAGAGGGAAAGGTTATGAAATAATCAGAAGTCTTTTGCCTTATGAAAACATAAATAAAAGAGAAGCCCCCATTCCTTATCTGGTTGACGGAAAAGAAGTATTTGTGAACACAAGCGGAGGTTTGAAAGCCAAAGGTCATCCGGTTGGAGCAACGGGAGTTGCTCAAGTTGTTGAAGTTGTTAATCAATTGCTGGGAAGATGCGGAAAAAGAAATGTTAATCCGGAAGTTGGAGCTACTTTGAATATTGGCGGAACGGGAGGAACGGCTACTTTTTC
>CAZRDZ010000118.1:0-3642 GCA_964599135.1 uncultured bacterium | reverse complement strand
AATTCCATTAAAATATGGAAAAATCAAAAGCAATAAATTCACATACGGACACAGAGTTTTATCTCCTGAAAGAATTAAAATTGAGAATGTGAAAGAATACCCGGACAAATTGCTGAAAAATTTTGTTATTTTTGACCAGAATATAAGAGAAAAATTTATTGAAGAAAAACTAAAAAAGTTAATAGGGACTGGATATAAATTTAACAGAGATATATTGAAAAAAGTATCCAATATGATTGAATACCCTGTCCTGAAAAAAGGGTTAATTTCCAGAAAATACAGTGATATTCCTGATAGAGTGAAAGAAGTTGTAATAATGAAATTGAAATGTATTCCTCTTTTTCTCCAGGATGGCAGATTACATAATGAATTCGTTATTGTTCTTGATGGTGTTGAAAAAGGTGAAATAAAAGATAATTATGAAAGTGTTGTTGTGAATAAACTTGAGGATGCAAAATTTTTTATCCAGACAGATACAAAAAGACCTTTATCTTCTTACCTTGAAGACCTTAAAAAAATTGTATTTCATCCAAAATGGGGCTCAATATATCAAAGAGTTGAAAGATTTGTGGAAATTTTCAATGGTATAAAAAATGAATTAAATCTTACCGGTAAAGAGATGAAAAATGTAATTGAAATACTTCATCTTTGTAAAAATGACCTTGCAACCCTGATGGTTTCAGAATTTCCTGAATTGCAGGGAGTGATTGGAAGAATTTATGCAGAAAAAGAAGGTTATCCAGAAGTAATTTACCTATCAATCCAGCAGCATTATTTACCAAAGTTCACTGGAGACAAAATACCTGACTTTAAAGAAGGATGCATTGTTTCAATTCTTGACAGGTTAGAAGCACTTACTGGTTTTATTATTGAAGGAGTTGAAATATCAGGTAGTGGTGACCCCTATGGATTGAAAAAAATGGCAAATGGAATAGTGGAGATAATATGGAAAAAAGAAGTGGACTTCCCCCTAAAAAAAGCCATTAAAAAGATACTTTCAGTATTCAACAGTTTTAGTGAAGAAAATTTCAATAAAATTTTTAACTTTTTTCTACAGAGAATTGATAATCTTCTTGCAGGTGAAAATATAATACCAGGGATAAGAAAAGCCGTTATTTCAGTTGAAAAGGAAAATTTTTTGAAGTTGAGAAAGAAAATTGACGCATTGAAGGAGTTTCTAAAAACAGGAAAAGGAATTGACCTATTCATACCTTTCGTAAGAGTTGCAAATATATTAAAGCAGGCAAAAGAGAAAGGAATTGATTTTGGTGATTTTAAAGAAGAATTACTTGTTGAAAAATGTGAAAAAGAACTGTATAAATTTTATTTAAGAGAAAAAGAGAAACTTCATAATTTGAATAAAGAGAATGATTACTTTAAATTCCTTAATGCACTTACTGATTGGAGAAAGCCAATTGATGATTTTTTTGATGAAGTTCTTGTTATGGACCCGGATGAAAATTTAAAAAAGAATCGACTTTCATTATTGAATAAAATAAACGGAATTTTTAAACTTTTTGCTGATTTTTCATATCTATCATTGAAGGAGATTGAAAATGCTAAAAGAATTTGACCCCGAAATTTATAAGGCATTACAGGGAGAAATTAAAAAGCAGAGAGAAACAATTAATTTAATACCATCTGAAAATGTTGTAAGTAAAAATGTATTGAGAGTTGTTGGCTCTATATTTACAAATAAGTATGCTGAAGGATACCCTGGAAACAGGTATTATGGTGGATGTAAATTTGTGGATATTGTAGAAACAATTGCTATAGAAAGAGCAAAAAAATTATTTGGAAGTGAACACGCAAATGTCCAGCCACATTCTGGAAGTCAGGCAAATATGGCAGTTTATTTTTCTTCTCTCAAACCAGGAGATAAAATTCTTGCAATGAACATAAAAGCAGGAGGTCATCTCACTCATGGAACTCCTGTGAACTTTTCAGGGAAACTTTATAAGGTAAGTTTTTATGGAGTAAATAGAGAAAATGAAATGATTGATTATGATGAAGTAAGAGAAATTGCTTTAAAAGAAAAACCTAAAATGATTGTTTGCGGAAGCAGTTCTTACTCAAGAATTATTGATTTTGACAAATTCTACCAGATTGCCAAAGAAATAAATGCATATTTGCTTGCTGATATTGCTCATATTGCAGGACTTATAATTACTGGACTACATCCTTCACCTGTTCCCTATGCTGAATTTGTAACTTCAACAACCCATAAAACATTAAGAGGACCAAGAGGGGGATTAATTTTATGTAAAGATGAATACAAAACACAAATAGACCGCACAATTATTCCAGGAATTCAGGGTGGTCCACTTGTTCATGTTATTGCAGGAAAAGCGGTTGCTTTTAAAGAAGCAATGGGAAATAACTTTATAAATTATCAGAAACAGATAATTAAAAATTCAAAGAAATTATGCAATGAATTGAAAAAGAGAAACTACAGAATTGTCAGTAATGGAACAGATAATCACCTTATGGTAATTGATTTAAGAAATAAGGGAATAACAGGAATTGAAGCACAACAAGTTCTTGAAAGAACAGGAATTATAACAAACAAAAATTTAATACCATTTGACCCTCTTCCACCTTCAAAAACAAGTGGAATAAGAATAGGGACACCTGCAATTACAAGCAGAGGTATGAAAGAAAAAGAGATGGAAAAAATCGCTGATTGGATAGACATAATTTTAATAAATAGAAAAAGAGAAAAGATACTAAAAGAAATTTCCAGAAAAATAAGGAGATTTGTTCGTGAATTCCCAATCTACCCGAATGAAAAGGCCTGACTGGGACCATTATTTTATGAAAATAGCAGAATTTGTTTCAGAAAGGTCAACATGTTTGAGAAGAAAAGTTGGTGCTGTGCTTGTAAAAGAAAAAAGAATTCTTGCAACTGGATATAATGGAGCACCAATGGGACTTGCCCATTGTGAAGAAGTTGGATGCATAAGAATAAAATTAAAAGTTCCATCAGGAGAAAGGCATGAATTATGCAGGGGATTGCATGCAGAACAGAATGCAATAATTCAGGCAGCATATCATGGTGTTTCAATAAAAGGTAGTGTTTTATATGTTACCTGTCATCCCTGTTCTGTCTGTGCAAAAATGATTATAAATGCAGGAATAAAAGAGGTTATAATAAAAGAGGGGTATCCTGACAAACTTGCTGCTGACTTTTTAAAAGAAGCAAAAATTAAAGTTAGATACATAGATGGAAGAGATAATAAAAAAAATACTTGAAAACAGAGGAATAAAAAAGAAAGAAGAATTTTTTTCTCCTGAAATTTCACATTTAACCGACCCATTTGAAATTCCTTATATGAAAGAGGGGTGTGATTTATTAAGAAAAGTTATTGAAAAGAAAGAAAAGGTTTTTCTATATGCAGATGGCGATGTGGATGGAATTTTCAGCATTTATTTTATTATAAAAGTTCTTCAGAAAACAGGAACTGATTTTTTATTTTATATAACTCATCGGCTTGATTCATACGAAATTGAAGAGAATATAATTCCCTATCTCAAAAAGGAAAGCATTTCTTTGTTTATATCAGTTGATTGTGGGATTTCATCTGTAAATTTCCTCAAAGAAGTAAAAAAAGAAGGGATTAAAGTTATTGTAATAGACCATCA
>CAZRDZ010000117.1:0-3643 GCA_964599135.1 uncultured bacterium | reverse complement strand
TGATGAAACGCCTCTGCTTCAACAATACCGAGATTAACAAGATGGCAGAGTAAAGGAGCATCTCCGTGATATCTCAATCCACCTGCATGTATCCCAGGGGGTATAAAATCGTGTCCAAGAGTAAACATTTTAAGAAGTGGAGTTGTGCAGGCAGTATCTCCAAAATCATATTTGTAAAGCCCTTTTGTTAAAGTTGGGCAGGCAGTTGGTTCAACAGCAAGAATCTTTATATTTTTCCCTTTTAGTTTGTCAGGAACAAAAGGAAGAAAGAAACCACCAAAATTACTCCCTCCTCCAACACATCCAACTAAAACATCAGGTTCTTCTCCAATCATTTCAAGTTGTTTTTTTGTTTCAAGTCCAACAATTGTCTGGTGAAGAAGAACATGATTTAAAACACTTCCAAGAGTATATTTTGTATCTTCATTTTTTGCTGCTACTTCAATTGCTTCAGAAATTGCAATTCCTAAACTTCCAAGACAATCAGGGTCTTCTGCTAAAACTTTTCTTCCAAATTCTGTTTTATCAGATGGAGAAGGATACATTGTTGCTCCCCATGTTTGAGCAAGTAATCTTCTATATGGCTTTTGCTGATAGGAAATTTTAACCATAAAAATAAGGCATTCAAGACCAAACATTTTACATCCAAATGCAAGAGCACTTCCCCACTGTCCTGCTCCTGTTTCTGTTGTTAATCTTTTTACCCCCTCAATTTTGTTGTAATATGCCTGAGCAATTGCTGTATTCGGTTTATGTGAACCAGGGGGAGAGACAGACTCATCTTTAAAATAAATCCTTGCTTTTGTTCCGATTGCCTTTTCAAGGTTTCTTGCTCTTCTTAAAGGAGTTGGTCTATAAAGAGCATAGACCTTTCTTATATCATCTGGAATTTCAATCCATCTCTCAGGAGAAAACTCCTGCTGGATTAAAGACATAGGGAAAATTGGAAGTAGGTCTTCAGGAGTTACTGGCTTTTTTGTAGCCGGATTTAAAACAGGTGGTAGTGGTTTTGGCAAATCAGGTAAAACATTATACCATGCCTGTGGCATTTCTTTTTCAGACAGAATTATCTTATTTTCCATAATTTTCTCCTCTCAAGTTTAAGAATTCTTTTATTTTTTCTCCTTTTTTTTCACTTCTCAACAAACTTTCACCTATTAAAACACCTTTAAATCCTGCCTCTTTCAATTTTTCAATATCTTCCCTTTTTTTAATACCACTTTCACTGATAGTAGTTATTTTATCTTTTAAAATAAATTTAATCAAATCAAAACTTTTCCTTATATCAATTTCAAGTGTTTCAAGGTTTCTGTTATTTATTCCCAATATTTTGTTATCCCAGTTTTTTATAACTTCCATTGCTCTTTCAATTTCTGACTCTTGATGAACTTCCACAATACACTCAATTCCGAGTTCATCAACTATTCTGCAAAGTTCTTTAAGTTTTTTATCGTCAAGAATTTTTAAAATTAAAAGGATGACATCTGCACCTGAATAAAACCCCTGATAAATCTGCTTTTCATCAATAATAAAGTCCTTCATCAAAACAGGGATATTAACTACTTTTTTAACTTTTTCTAAATCATCAATACTTCCCTGAAAATATGGCTCACAGGTAAGAACAGATATACCAGTTGCTCCGTTTTCTTCATATTCCTTTGCTATTTCTTCAACATTAATATCTATATTTATTTTTCCTGCTGAAGGAGATGCTCTTTTAATTTCACAAATTAATCCAAAATCATCTTTTTCCAGTAATTTTCTTAAACTTAAAACAGGAAATTCTCTTCTTCTGTTTTCCTCCAGATTTATTTCAGATAGATTCTTTTTTTTAAAATCAATTATTTTTTTCAAAATTTCCATTATTTTTCTCTTTCTTTAGTTTATTTATAAATCTGTCTGCAACATCTGTATATAAAGGATACATTTTTTTAATTTTCTTCCACACTTTTATCGCCTCATCAATTTTTCCTGTTTTTTCAAAAGTATGTGCTTTTAGATTCTTTACTTTATAATCACTGATATTTTTTTCTGCTTCTTCTAAATATTCAAGTGATTTTTCATAATCCTTTTTCTGATAGTAAATCCAGGCAAGTTCCCAGTAAAGTTCACCACTTTCTTTGTTTTTCTCAATTCCTTCTTTTAAAAACTTTATTCCATACTCCTCTATTTCCTTTCTCTTTTCCCCTTTATATTCTGGAGCAATTGCATTCATTAAAAACCAGCAACCCAGTTTCCATGCTTCTTCTTCCTCCGGAGAAATAAATGTTATGAGTTTAATTAAAGGGAAAATTTTTTCATATTCTCCATTATGCCATTTTTTTTCAATTTTTAAGTAAATTATATCTATAACTCCTTCTTTTATATCAGGGTATGAACAAAACTCAAGAGGCGCCTGCAGATATATGTTCATATTAACTTCACTTTTTATATTAAAGTAAAAAATTAAAAAAACAATTATGAAAAAAATGTTTTTTTTCACTCTTTTTTTAAGTAATCAATTAACTTCATAAATTTTTTATATGCGATACCTTTTTCTATAATGTTTCTACTCAAATCAATTCCTTCTTCTATATTATCAACTTTTCCCGCTGCTTTCAAAAGAAAAGCGGAATTCAGAATAACAATATCTCTCTTTGCTCCTCTTTCTTTATTCTTAAGTATATTAATTATAATATCTCTGTTTTCACGAGGAGTTCCACCTTTTAAATCAGATAAAGAACATCTTTTCAATCCAAAATTTTGAGGATAAATTTCATATTCTCTAATTTCTCTATTATTTACTTCCATAATGAATGTCTTTCCTGTTAGGGAAATTTCATCTATTCCATCTTCAGCGAAAAATATAAATCCATTAATATTCAGTTTTCTAAAAACTGGCGGAATTAATTTTAAAAGGCGGTATTCAGAAACACCCATAATTTGAAAACTCGTTTTAACAGGATTACACAGAGGACCAATAATGTTGAAAATCGTCCTAAACGGAAGTTCTTTTCTTATTGGAGCAATACTTTTCATAGCAGGATGGTAAAGCGGAGCAAAGAGAAAAGCAAAACCAAATTTTTCAAGAAGTATTCTGGATTTTTCGGGTGGAACATTAATATCATATCCAAGTTCGCTAATAACATCAGCACTTCCACATTTACTTGTTATACCTCTATTTCCATGTTTGGCAATTGTAAGTCCTGCTCCAAACCCAACTATCCCTGTTGCAGTTGAAATATTAAATGTCTCCGAATGGTCTCCCCCTGTCCCGCAGGTATCTCCAACTTTTCTCTTTTTTAGTTCTATTTTATTTGCTTTTTCCCTGAGTAATTTCACTGCTCCTGTTATTTCTGCTGCCTGTTCTCCTTTTACTTTAAGTAAAGAAAGAAAAGCACCTGCCTGAATAGGAGAGACCTTACTTTCCATAATTTTGCTGAATGTGTCATAACTTTCTTCCATTGTTAATGATTTTTGTGATAATAGTTTATTAAATATACTTTTCATTTTTACCTCCTTTGTAAAGGGGAAAAAGAAAATAATGGAGGATTAAAGGTAGGAACGCCAGCCAACAAAATTACATAGATAGTTTTTCCTGATTAATTCTCTGTAATTTCTCATTTTTTAAATTTTACCATAAAAAAAATTTCTGTCAACTGGT
>CAZRDZ010000116.1:0-3685 GCA_964599135.1 uncultured bacterium | reverse complement strand
AGAGATGGGAAGGTTTATCATCAAAGATATGAAAAAGGTATTCCTAAAAGTCCAGTTAAAGTAATAGGGAGAACAAGAACAACAGGAACAAAAGTAACATTTAAACCAGATGTGGAAATTTTTGAAACAATTGAGTTTGATGAGAATGTACTTTCTGGTAGATTGAAAGAACTTGCTTTTCTCAACGGTGGAATTGAGATTGTTTTTGAAGATGAAAGAAAAAATTTAAAAGAAAAATATAAATTTGATGGAGGTCTTGTTTCTTTTGTTAAGTTTTTAAATAAAAACAAAAAAGTCCTTTTTGATAATCCATTTTATGGGAAAAAGGTTGAAGATGATATAGAGTTTGAATTTGCTTTTCAATATAATGATGGATATAGTGAAACAGTTCTTTCTTTTGCCAATAATGTAAACACAAAAGAGGGTGGAACTCATCTTACTGGATTTAAAAGTGGCTTAACAAAAGCAATAAATGAGTATGGGAAAAACAATGGATTGTTGGAGAAAATAAGTTTAACAGGTGAAGATGTAAGAGAGGGGCTGGCTGCTGTCATAAGCATAAAACTTCCAGAGCCGCAGTTTGAAGGACAGACAAAAACAAAACTCGGGAATTCAAAAATAAGATTTATTGTTGATAGTATAACTTCTGGACAGATTCTCACATTTTTAGAAGAAAATCCAGAACCAGCAAGAGCAATATTAAACAAATGTATTACTACTGCTAAAGCAAGAGAAGCAGCAAGAAGAGCAAGAGACATAACCAGGAAAAAACTTGCAGAAACAGGAGCATTACCGGGAAAACTTGCTGATTGTTCTTCAAAAGACCCGGAAGTAAGGGAACTTTTTATTGTTGAGGGTGATTCAGCAGGTGGAAGTGCAAAGCAGGGTAGGGACAGAAATTTTCAGGCAATACTTCCCTTAAAAGGGAAAATTATAAATACAGAAAAGGCATCAATTGATAAGGTTTTAAACAATGATGAAATAAAGATGATTATAAGTGCAATTGGCGGGGGAGTTGGTGATGATTTTGATATTTCAAAAGTTAGATATAAGAAAATAATAATAATGACTGATGCTGATGTTGATGGTTCTCACATAAGGACATTGCTTTTGACATTTTTTTATAGAGAAATGCCAGATTTAATAAAACAGGGATATATTTATATTGCTCAACCACCTCTTTATAAAGTCAAGAAAGGTAAAAAAGAGTTCTATGTTGAAACAGAAAAAGAAATGGAGAATATATTAATAAATCTTGCAACTGAAAACATAGATTTAAAGATATCTCATAATTCAAAAAAACAGGACTTTAAAGGTAATATAGAAGAACTTCTTGAAATAAGTAGAAATTTAAATGAATTGATAAAAACAGTAGAGAATAAAGGGATAAATTTTAAAAAATTGATTGAGTTTTACAACAAAAACGATAAAATTCCTGCTTATTATCTAAAATATAAAAATAGAGAAGAATATTTCTTTGAAGATGATAACCGTCTTTCTGAATTTCTTGGGAAAGAAGGAGAAGAAATAGACCTTTTCTCAGATGAAAAAAGTGATTATAAAATGGTTGAGATATATGAAAAAAGCCATATAGAAAAAATTTTTAAAAAACTTAAAGAATTAAAAATATCCCCTGCAAAGATATTTGAGAAAATTTTTATTTTTAAAAATAATGAAGAAGAAAGATATTCTCTTGTTGAGATGTTTGAAATTTTAAAGGTAAAGGGTAAAAAAAGTTTATCCATACAGAGATATAAAGGACTTGGAGAAATGAACCCAATTCAGTTATGGGAGACCACAATGGATCCTGAAAAAAGAATATTAAAAAGAGTTACAATTGAAGATGCGGTTAAGGCAGAAGAAATTTTTACCACATTAATGGGAGATGCTGTTGAGCCAAGAAGAGAATTTATTGAAAGGTTTGCAAGAGAAGTCAAAAATCTTGATATTTAAGGAAGGTGAAAATGGAAGAGAAAAAAATAATAAACATCGGTGTTGAAGAAGAGATGAAGCAGTCCTATCTTGACTATGCTATGAGTGTTATAGTAGGTAGAGCTTTACCTGATGTTAGAGATGGATTGAAGCCAGTCCATAGAAGAATTCTTTATGGTATGCTTGAACTCGGGCTTGAACCCGGGAAGGCATTTAAAAAATCAGCAAGAATAGTTGGAGAAGTAATGGGGAAATATCATCCTCACGGAGATGCAGCAATTTATGAATCAATTGCAAGAATGACACAACAATTTGCTTTAAGGTATCCACTTATAGATGGTCAGGGAAATTTCGGTTCAATTGATGGAGACCCTCCTGCTGCTATGAGATACACAGAAGCACGTCTTACACATCTTGCTATGGAAATACTTGTTGATATTGATAAAGACACGGTTGACTTTATTCCAAATTTTGATGAGTCCTTAATTGAACCAGTTGTTCTTCCAAGTAAAATTCCCAATTTATTGATAAATGGTTCTTCTGGAATTGCTGTTGGAATGGCTACCAATATTCCACCCCATAATTTAAGAGAGGTTGTTGATGCATTAATATTTTTGATTGATAAAGAGGATGCTACGATTGAGGAAATAATGGAAATACTTCCAGGTCCTGATTTTCCAACAGGTGGAATAATTTGTGGGAAAGAAGGAATAATAAAAGCATACAAAACGGGAAAGGGAATTATCACAGTAAGGGGTAAAGTTGAAATTGAAGAGGATGAGAAGGGAAGAAAAAGCATAATAATAAAAGAAATACCTTATGAAGTTAACAAAGCAAATCTCGTTGAACAGATAGCACGTCTTGTTGAAACAGAAAAAATAAAAGGTGTTTCGGAAATAAGAGATGAATCAGACAAAGAGGGTATGAGGGTTGTGATTGAGTTAAAAAAGGGTGAAAATGAAGAAATTACTATGAACCAGATTTACAAACATACTCAACTCCAGATAACTTATGGAATTATAAATCTTGCTTTATGTAATCAGGTCCCGCGGCTATTGAATATAAAACAGATGCTACAATTTTTCATTGACCACAGAAAAGAGATTATAACCAGAAGGTCAAAATATTTATTAAAGAAAGCAGAGAACAGACATCATATTCTTCTTGGTCTTATAATTGCGCTTGATAATCTTGATAAAGTTATTGAACTTATTAGAAGTTCAAAGAATATTGATACAGCAAGAGAGAAATTGATTAAAAAGTTTAAAGTTGATGAAAAACAGGCAAATGCAATTCTTGCTATGCCTCTTTCACGTCTTACAGGTATGGAGAGGAGTAAAATAATAGATGAAAGAAAAGGACTTGAAAAGGAAATAGAAAGATTAAAAGGAGTTCTTGCAGACCCAGAAAAGGTTAAAAAAATAATAAAAGATGAATTGAAAGAGATAAAGAAGAAATATGGAGATGAAAGAAAAACTCAGATATCAGGACCTGTTGAGGAATTTGAAGATATAGACCTTGTAAGACCTGAAGAAATAGTTGTAACTGTCTCAAATGAGGGATATATAAAGAGAAGTTCTCTTGAATATTTCAGAAGACAGAGAAGAGGAGGAAAAGGGTTTATTGGAGCGAAAACAAAAGAAGAGGACTATGTAAAGCATCTATTTGTCACTTCAACGATAGATACAATTCTTTTCTTTTCAGAAAAAGGTAAAGTTTACTGGTTAAGAGGATACTTAATTCCTGAAGGAAG
>CAZRDZ010000115.1:0-3773 GCA_964599135.1 uncultured bacterium | reverse complement strand
TAAAAGAGAAAGAAATTAAAATAAGGAGGATAAAAAATTATCTTTCTGAAGGAAAATCAGTTATAGCAATAGGACTTCATTTTCCGGATGCCTGTCTTGATAATGCAAAAATAACACCAGCAGAAACAGTTGGACCTTATGCTTATGCTCAATATGAAACAGTTTTTTTATTGAGAGATATTGGACTTAATGTTGTAAAGTTTCTTGAGAAATGTGGATATAAAGCAACTCTTACAGAAAGTATTACATCTTTCTATTCCACTGTGAAAAACTCAAGAGGATATATCCCTGATATGAGAACTGGTAATTTTGAAGCATTTCTTTCAGGAGCAGGGTACATCGGAGATAATGGAGTTTTAATTACAGAGAAATTTGGACCGAGGCAGAGATTTATTTTTATTATTACAGATGCAGAATTTAGTGATGACCCTCTTTATGAAGGCAAAAATTATTGTGAAAATTGTTCTCATCCCTGCCTAAAATCCTGCCCAACAAAAGCAATAAAAAACTCAAAAATTGAGATTGAAGTAGAAGGTAAAAAATTCTCTTTTCCTGAAATTGATTATTTTGCATGTGATTGGGCAAAAAGATACTGTCTTAACGGAGAAGAGGGACCTTCTTATTATGGAGTTGATACTGATATTCCTGTTCCTGAAAATAAAAGAAAAGAAAAATTTGAAAATTTCTTATCTCTGTTGAATTTCAGTTTTCGCCTGGTTGACTAAAAAAGTAGAGATGGTAAAATAAGAGAAATTATTATTCTATCAGAGAGGTGAAAAGATGGAAAATATCCTGATTTCTTCCTGGCAGAAATCTGACCTGGCTGGAAAAATTGATATTATTATTCTTATTCTTCTTTCAATATATTCCTGGTATATTATTTTTTCAAAGTATTTTTCTTTAAAAGAAATTGAGAAAAAAAATAGAATTGTGGGAAATTTAATAACTTCAGGGAAGAAAATAATTTCTTTAAGATGCCCTCTCTTTAACCTCATAAGAAAAGGTGAAAAAATAATTGAGAGAAAGGGGGAAATAGATGAAAAAGAAATGGAAAAACTATTTATAAAAGAGACAAATAAGTTGAAAATAGGTCTTTCTGCTCTTGCTACAATCGCTTCTGTTGCTCCATTTCTTGGGCTTCTTGGAACGGTATGGGGGCTTTTAAGGTCTTTTAATAGTATTTCAATAACTGGTTCTGCTTCTGTTAGAGTTGTTTCTTCTGGAGTTGCCGAGGCACTTATAACAACTGTCATAGGTTTAATTGTAGCAATTCCTGCTGCTGTTGGTTATAATTATTATCAGGAAAAGACAGAAAGAATAAAAGATGATATTTTTTCTTTAAGTGGTGATATTCTTAACTATTTAAAAGTTAAAAATGAATAATTACACTGACCATAAGAGTGGTTTTCCAATATCAAACATAAATATCACAAATCTTGTTGATGTTGCTTTAACTCTTGTTATAATTCTTCTTATGATAGCACCACTGATTGAACAGGGAATTGAAGTTAAACTACCTGAATCTTCTCCTTCAAAAATAGAAGTTAAAAAAAGCATAGTTATAACAGTGTCTAAAAATAATACCTATTATCTTGGGAGTAAGAAAATTACCCTGAGAAATTTATACAGAGAATTAAGAGCAAAAAGAGGAACAGGAGTTTCAGTTATTGTGAAGGGAGATAGAGATGTCCCTTATAAAAATATAATAAAAGTTCTTGATATTGTAAAAAAATGCAAAATAGAGAAAGTTGGACTGGCTACGAAAGTAAAGTAAGAAAGAAGAGTTTTTTTCTATCTTTGACCATCCACTTTATAGGAATTACTTTTTTGACTGTTTCATCCATTAATATCAATCATAAAAATGAAGTTTTTGTTGTCCAATTGCTCAATATTCCTTCTGTTCCAGAAGTGAAGGAAAAAGTGTTGGAAAAACCTAAATTTAATAAGAAGAAAATTAAAAGTAAAGTTGAAAATAAAGAAAAAATTAAACAGGAGGAAATTCCTTCTTTTAATATTGATAAATACAGAAATAAACTTTTGAGTAAAATTGAGATTGAAAGCAGCAAACTGGCAAAGAATGAGAAAGTAAATATAGGGAAAATAAATATTCCTTCTCTCCATTCTACTTCTTTAAGTTTAAAAAATGTTAAGTTTTTAACAGATATACCATCCTGGTATATATCACTTCTGAAAAGTAGAATTGAAGAAAACTGGAAGTTTAAAAATATAATAGGAGAACTTTCTGCACTCATTTCTTTCAGAATTTACCGAAGTGGAAAAATAACAAATTTAAAGATTGAAAAAAGTTCAGGATATTCTGCATTTGACAGGTCCGCAGTTCTTGCTGTAAAATCTACAAAAGATATTCCACCTTTTCCTGAAGAAATAAAACAGAGTTATCTTGATGTAATGATTGAATTTAAAAAGGAGGATTGATGAAAAAAATTCTTTTCTTTCTTGTTTTGACTATTATTCCCTGTTTTTCAGTTCCCAATATTTTCCTTCAGATAACAAAAAATTTCTCTCAAAAAGCAGATGTGGTTTTACTTTATCAGTTAGAAAAAAATAATTACTGGAAAAGTTTTTCTGATACTTTTAGCAGAGACCTTTATTATTCAGGATATTTTAATGTTGAGGAGCAGAAGTTTGTGAAAGATATTGAGAAAAGTAAAAGTGAGTTTCCTGTAAACATAATAATTTCATTGAGAAAAGAAAAAGGAGGAATTAAAGTAAGTGTTTTTGATAATCTTGAGGAAAAGGTTCTTTTTGAAAAAAATTATATGTTGTTGAAAAACTCCAGATACTTTGCTCATATTGTGAATGATGATATTGTTTTTGCTCTCACAGGGAAGGCAGGAATTGCAAGAAGTAAGATTCTTTTTGTTTCTGATAGAACAGGGAAATACCAGATATATACTTCTGATTATGATGGAGAGAATGTAAAACAAATAACGAATTTTAACTACCTTGTTAATTTCCCCAGGTGGTCTCCTGACAGAAAAAGTTTCTATTTTGTATCATATAAAAATGGGTCGCCCGAAATAGAGAGGCGTAACCTTATGACTGGGAAAGAAGAAACAGTTTTTGAGTATCCTGGATTGAATGCCTGTATTGCAACCTGTAAAAATAAAAATATACTTGGAATTGTTCTCAGTAAATCAGGCAATCCAGAAATTTACTTAACCACCTCTGATGGAAAAATAATAAGAAAGTTAACAAACTATAGAGGAATTGACAGTTCTCCTTCATTTTCTCCTGATGGAGAAAAAATTACCTTTGTTTCTGATAGGTATGGAAGCCCTCAGATTTTTATAATGGATAAAGATGGATTTGGAGTAAGAAGAATAAGTTATATTTCTACTTATGCCACTTGTCCTAAATGGTCTCCTGATGGAAAATATATTGCTTATGTAATTTTAAAAAGTGGTTTTAAAATTGCAGTTTATGATATAGAAACAGGGAAAACAAAACTTCTTGGAAATTCAAAAGGTGCAGAAGCAATATCATGGGCACCTGATAGCAGACATATTGTTTTTTCAAAGACAGATATACACCCGTCAAGATTGTGTATAATAGATGTTTTTACAGGAGAAACGAGATATCTTACAGGAAAAGGGTATAATAGTTTCAGTCCTGATTGGGAAAAATTTTGACAAATTATTTAAAAGGAATATAATAAAAAAGAAAAAAGGGGGATGATATGAAGTATGTAAAAGTTGTATTAATTTTAACAGTTGTTGGTTTCTTTGCAGGATGTCAATGTCCACAGAAGA
>CAZRDZ010000114.1:0-3783 GCA_964599135.1 uncultured bacterium | reverse complement strand
TTATTGAGGAAGAAGAAAAAGAGATGATACATAGTATTTTTGAATTTGGAGATAAGATGGTTAAGGAAATTATGACTCCAAGAGTTGAGATTGTAGGTGTGGAAGAAAACACAAAAATTGAAGATGTATTAAAGATTATCGCAAAAGAAGGATATTCGCGACTTCCTGTTTATAAAGAAAATATTGATAAGGTAACAGGAATTATAATAATAAAAGATATTGTAGCCAGATTAAATAAAAGAAATTCTGATAATTTAAAGGCAAAGGATTTAATGAGAGATGTTTATTTTGTCCCTGAAACAAAAAAGGTAATTGAACTTTTGAGAGAATTACAGATAAAAAAATTGCAGATGGCAATTGTTGTTGATGAATATGGTGGAACTGCAGGGCTTGTTACTATGGAGGACCTTGTTGAGGAGATAGTAGGAGAAATTTCTGATGAGTATAAAAAAGACACAAGAGATTATCATAAATTACCTGATGGAACATTTCTTGTTGAAGGAAGTATGGAAATTGAAAAATTTGAAGATGTTTTTGATTTCAAATTACCTGAAAATATAGAAGTTGAAACTATTGCAGGGTTTATCCTTGACTATCTTGGAAAATTTCCCAAAAAAGGTGAAAAGTTTACATTTAATAATTTTGAATTTACAATTCAAGATGCAGACGAGAAGAAAATAAAATGGATAAAAGTAAAAAAAGTGGAAGGAGAGGAAAATGGCAGAGGAAGAGATAAGAAAACAGAGAATGGAAAAACTGGAAATACTGAAAAATAAGAACATTGAACCTTATGGCAGAAAATATGAAAAGGTAAAAATAAAAAATATAGGAGAAAAGGGGGATGTTAAAACAGCAGGAAGAATTATTGCTTTGAGAAAACATGGGGGGGCTTCTTTTGCTGATATAGTTGATACAGAAGGGAAAATACAACTTTATTTTAAAAAAAATATAATAGGTGAACAACAATATGAAATATTTAAAGAAATTGATATAGGTGATTTTATAGGAGTGGAAGGAGAAATTTTTAAAACAAAAACAGGGGAAAAAACAATTCTTGTAAAAAATTTTACAGTTCTTTCAAAATCGCTAAAGCCCCTTCCTGAAAAATGGCATGGATTGAGAGATATTGAAATAAGATTCAGAAAGAGATACCTTGACCTTTTGATAAATAAAGAAGTTAGAGAAAAATTTATAAAAAGAACAAAAATAATTCAATTTATAAGAAAATATTTAAATGATCTTGGTTTTCTTGAAGTTGAAACTCCTATGATGCATCCAATTCCAGGCGGAGCAGAGGCAAAACCATTTATTACTTATCATAATACTCTTGAAATGAATTTATATTTAAGAATTGCTCCTGAACTTTACCTTAAAAGATTACTTGTTGGAAATTTTGAAAAAATATATGAAATTAACAGGTCTTTTAGAAACGAAGGAATATCTCCTTTACATAATCCTGAATTTACAATGCTTGAATTATATTCTGCTTATGGTGATTATAAGGAAATGATGGAAATAACAGAAAATTTACTCACTACTCTTGTAAAAAATCTTTATGGTAAATTGAAAATTACATATCAGGGAAAAGAAATTGATTTTTCTTTACCCTGGGAAAAAATAACCTGGAGTGATGTTTTCAAAAAAGTGGGAATTACCAACTGGAAAGATATAACTGCTGTCAGGGAGAAAATAAATGACTTCCAACTTGAAGTTGAAGAGGAAAAACAAAATAACCTTTTTGAACTTCTTGATTTTATTTTCAAGAAAAAAATTCAACCAGACCTTATAAATCCAACTTTTGTAATTGATTATCCTGTAGAAATTTCCCCTCTTGCAAAATCAAAAAAAGATAACCCTGAAATAACTGAAAGATTTGAACTTTTTATAGGAGGGCTTGAAGTGGCAAATGCATATTCTGAATTAAATGACCCTATTGAGCAATATACAAGATTTTATGAGAAAGCAAAAGGGGATAAAGAAAAAATTGATTTTGATTATATTGAAGCACTTGAATATGGAATGCCACCTGCAGGTGGACTTGGAATAGGGATTGACCGACTTGTTATGATATTAACAGACAGTCCTTCAATCAGGGAGGTAATACTATTTCCTCTTCTAAGACCTAAAAAATGAGTTCAAAGAAAATTCTTAAAGCAGTTTCCATTATTTCAATAGGAACAATAATTTCCCGCATTTTTGGACTTTTCAGGGAAATAACAAGTGCTAATTTTTTTGGAACAACTTTTATATATGATGCTTTCCTTATTGCTTTTATGATACCGAATTTTTTTAGAGGAATAGTTGCTGAAGGTGCTTTAAATTCTGCTTTTATCCCTGTTTTTACAGAATACACAACGGATGAAAAAAAGAAGAAAGAAGCAAATAAAGTCATAAATTTATGTTTTACATCTTCCATCATTATTACTTTTTCACTTCTTTTTATAATTTATATTTTAAGTTCTTTTATCCCTCATTTTCTTTCTCTTCAATCAAAATGGTTCTGGGTATGGACACTTCTTAAATTTACTTTCCCATATCTCATTTTTATTTCTCTCACTTCTTTAAATATGGGAATTTTAAATGTCCATAAAAAATTTTTACTCCCTTCATTTTCCCCTGTAATACTTGACATTTTCTGGATTGGCTCTCTTTTTCTACTTCTGCCACTTTTTGGAAATTCACTTAATGAAAGAATTTTTGGTTTATGTTTTGGAATAATTGGCGGAGGTCTTTTTCAATTTCTCTATCTTCTCCCCATTATCAAAAAAATGGGGTATTCTTATAAACTGGATTTCAATTTTTCCCATCCCGCTATAAGGAAAATGGGAAGGTTAATTCTACCTGTTGTTGCCGGTGTTGCTGTTGTCCCAATAAACTTACTTGTTGATTATTCTCTTGCAGGCACTTTATTCAATGGTGCTGTTTCTGGTTTATGGTATGCTACAAGAATATTCCAGCTTCCACTCGGTGTTTTCGCTATTTCAATTTCTACTGCTTCTCTACCTTATTTTTCAGAAAATGTAGTAACAAAAAATTTCGAACAATTTAAAGAAAACTTTTATTTTGCAATGAAATTATTATTCTTTATACTTGTTCCTTTCACATTTGGAATTATTCTTTTTAGAACTGAAATAATCACTTTCCTGTTTAAAAGAGGACTTTTTACAGATAAATCAGTTAATATTGTCTCTTTCCCCCTTATGTTTTATTCAATAGGACTTGCTGGATACGGTGGTATTTCTGTTCTTACTCGTGCTTTTTACGCTTTTGGAGATACATCTACTCCTGTTAAAATCGGAATTTTCAGTATATTGGTAAATTTTGTCCTTGATGTTATACTTATGAAATTTCTATCACATGGAGGAATTGCTCTTTCTACTTCTGCAGTTGGTTTTACAAACTTCTTTCTCCTTTATATCCTTTTTATAAAAAAACATATTTCTCTTAACAATAAAAAAGTAATCTCTTATTTTTCAAAATCACTTATTTCCTCCTTAATTATGGCTTTTTTTATTATGTTTTTTAGAACAAGTTTTTATTATTTATCATTGCCAATTTTTCTCATCACCGGTATAATTTCAGCAGTTATAATTTATTTTTTAATCTGGAAAATAACTGAAAAGGTGAAAATATGGTAACAAATATAATTCTTTTATTTATTCTTTTTTTCTCAGTAGTAATTCACGAAATCTCACATGGATATGTTGCTCACTTAAATGGAGACGATACAGCAAAAATAATGGGAAGATTAACTTTAAATCCAATTCCTCATATTGACCCTTT
>CAZRDZ010000113.1:0-3788 GCA_964599135.1 uncultured bacterium | reverse complement strand
TCAGGAACTGCAGTTTTAGTTCATTCTGACGGAGAAAGGGCTTTTATTCACTCAATTGGGGCAAACGCAGATTTGGGATTGATAATATTGACTTTAAGAAAATGAAGGAATTTCACACTTTGCATATTGCGGGAACTTTTGTTATGCCAAAATTTGAAGGAGTTAAGAAGGTAGCGATTAAAATGGAAGAAAAGGGTTCTTTTATATTGAATGAAAAGGAGAAACATTATTTCCCTGCATTAAAAATAGATGTTGTTGATACAACTGGAGCAGGTGATGGATATGTTGCTGGTTTTATTGCAGGTCTTGTTAGAGGATATAATTTTGAGAAATGTGGTTTGATTTCAAATCTCGTTGGAGCAAAAATGACAACTTCTGTTGGTGTTACTTCTGGACTCCGTTCATGGCGAGATCTTATAGAATTAGGAGAAAAATATGGTGTTAAAATATAGTTTCTTCATTTTATTTTGTTTTTTTTCCACCTTCCTTTTTTCTTCTGAAATTGAAAAAGTTTTTTATAAGGCAGATGAGATGAATGTTAATTTTACTGAAGAAGGAGAATTAAAAGGGATTTCTTTAAAGGGGAATGTTGAAATTATATATAAGGATATACATTTTTTCTGTGATGAGGCAGAATTTAATAAAATAACAGGAGAGATATTCTGTGAAGGAAATGTGAAGATAAAATCAGGTATGGGAGAATTTAATGCGGAAAATATTAAATATTCTTTAAAAAATGGAACTGGTTCGCTTACCAGTGCTTCATTTGCATCTTCTCCTTTTTACGGGAAAGGGAAAAAAATAGAAAGCTCTGGGGATAAAATAATTATTGAAGGAGGATATATAACTACCTGCGATAGAAAAATTCCTCATTATAGAGTTAGTGCTGAAAGGATAATTTATGTTAAAGATAATTATGTAAAAGTTGAAAAGATGAGATTAATTGCAGGACGGAATTTTAGTGTCTTTTACTTTCCAAAATTTAAATATCATATAAAAGAAAAACAATCTTCAGTTTTTGCAAAGACAATTTATAAGACAAGAATGGGAAGAACTTTTAACATTGATTTCTTCCAGAAAAAAGAAAAGAAAAATTTTTTTACAAAAGAAACTATTTTAATTGGAACAAAAGGAGCAGGACTTGGTTTTGAAGCAAGGTCTGAGAAGAAAAAAAATAATTTCCATATACTCGGGTTTAAAAAATATGATGAGGAAAAAATCCAGCCAGGAGTTATTGGAGAATTTCAGAAAAATTATAAGACAACCAGAGGAAACGGGAATATAATTTTTGACTGGAGATGGATGTATGATAATGATTTTTTCAATGATTTTTTCTCTGATAAATATTACAGAAAGTCAAAAACATATAATTATTTTTCCACAACCTTTGATTATAAAAATAGTTTCTTTAATTTAAATGTTAGAGAAAATGCAAGAGAACCAATTCTAAATACAGAAAAACTACCAGAATTTCAAATCTTTACTCCTTTCAGACGGTTTCCCTCAATTCCTTTGTTCTTCTCCAATAATTTCTCTCTTACAAACTTTAATTACAATGATGATGAATATTTCAGAGTACTTGAAAAATTTACTTTGAAAAATAAAACCAATCTAAGATATTTTACTCTTTCCCCATTTTTCTCCTTTGCTGGACTTGATTACCGCCATTCTTCCAATGATAAATTCCATTATATTTCAGAAGCAGGGATTAAACTTTCAACAACAATGATAAAAAATAAAAAAGAAAAGATGAGTATTTTCACACCTTCAGTTTCTTTATTTAACAGATTTACAAAATGTAAAATATCTCAAATTCCAGATTTAACTCCATATGAAGAAATGAATAATGGGAAATTTATTGGAGTAAATCTTGACTGGAATTTTTTTGAAAAAAGAGAATACACTGGCAACATTTTTATTTCAAACTACTATGATTTCAACAGAGATGAATTTGATAGCACTTCTTTTGATTATAATTTAAAAATAAGTAAGAATCTTTTAATTTCAGGTGAGAATAAATTTGATATAAATGAAGGGATTTATAAATTTGGAGTAAATGACCTCATTTTTGAAAAAGAAAAGTCAAGATTTTCATTTGGAACAAGATATGAAGATGAAGAAGATATTTTTGGAGTTGAAACATGGTATGAAAGAAGAATAAATCCTGACTGGAAATACCGGGTTGGGATTTATTATGATTTTGAAACGGATAATATTGCTATTCAATCATATGAAATATGGAGAAGGTTGCATTGTTTAACTCTTGATTTTAAAATAAGTAAAGATAGAGAGAATTTATCTTTTTATGTTATAATTCTTCCTTCAATTCTTTTTGAGAAGGATAACTGGAAAGAGAGGTTTTACCAATGGAGATGAAAAGAAAAGGAAATAGAGGATATGATGAGATAAGAGAATTGAAAATAACGAAGAATTTTTTAAAGTATGCTGCAGGTTCCTGTCTTATTGAAATGGGCGACACAAGAGTTCTCTGCGCAGCAAATATTGAGGAAAAAGTTCCTGTCTGGCTTAAAGATTCAGGAAGCGGATGGGTTACAGCAGAATATTCACTACTTCCTTCTTCAACGAGTGAAAGAATACCCAGGAACTCAAATCTTTCAGGGAGGAGTCAGGAGATACAGAGGATGATAGGGAGGTCTTTGAGAGGGGTGGTTAATTTGAAAAATCTTGGAGAAAGAACAATCTGGATTGATTGTGATGTTTTACAGGCAGATGGAGGGACAAGAACAGCAGCAGTTACAGGTGGATTTATTTCTCTTATTCTTGCTCTCAACAATTTAAAAAAAGCAAATTTAATAAGAATCCCTATTATAAAAGATTATCTTGCAGGTATAAGTGTAGGTATAGTTTATGGAAATTATCTCCTTGACCTTGATTATTCTGAGGACTCTGTTGCGAGTGTTGATATGAATATAATTATGACAGGAAGTAAAGAATTTGTTGAGATTCAGGGAACAGGCGAGGGTTATGCTTTTTCAAAAAAGCAACTTGATACTCTTATTACTCTTGCAGAAAAAGGAATAGATGAAATAATACAGATTGAAAAGGAAATAATAAAAGATGAAGTTAAGTTTTTACTTGGCAACTAAAAATAAGAACAAAATAAAAGAAATCCAGAATATTCTTAAAAATACAGGGATTGAAGTTTTACCACCCCCTGAAAATATAAAATTTCCTGAAGAAACAGGAAAAACATTTGAAGAAAATGCATTTATAAAAGCCAACTATCTTAAAAAAGTTCTAAGAGAGAATATTCCTGTTGTGGGAGAAGATTCAGGGCTTGTTGTTGAAAAATTAAACGGACTTCCAGGAGTTAATTCAGCAAGGTTTTCTGGTATTCATGGAGATGATAAAAAAAACATTGAGAAACTGCTTAAAATGATGAAAAACATTAAAAACAAAGAAGACAGGAAGGCAAAGTTTATAACAGTGATATGTCTTATTGAAAATAAAGGAAAGAAATTTTTTAGAGGAGAAGTTGAAGGATATATTACATTTGAACCAATAGGAGAAAATGGATTTGGATATGACCCTGTTTTTGAAATACCTGAAATTGGGAAAACATTTGCAGAACTATCTATGGAAGAAAAAAATGAAATAAGTCATAGAAATAGAGCATTCAAAAAACTTGCTGAATACTTAAAAAAGACCAAACCCGGTTTGGGCTGAAAAAGTTTGATAAAAGAAGAAAGAAGGGTAAAATAAAAAGATATGGCGGGGTAGCTCAGTGGCAGAGCAACCGGCTCATACCCGGTATGTCTGGGGTTCAA
>CAZRDZ010000112.1:0-3796 GCA_964599135.1 uncultured bacterium | reverse complement strand
ATATAAAAGGTTATAATTATAAATGAAAATGGTTTTCAATTTCAAAAGGAGGTGGTAAAAATGCCAAGAGGAAGAAATATATGGGGTCCTGGATGGTGGAAATGGGGTTATCCATACTATGGTGGTTTCCCCTATGCTTTCTGGGGCTGGAGAGGTAATCCATTTCCTTTTTGCAGATGGTTTCCCTGGATGCCAAGATGGTGGTGGAGTGGAATTTATGGACCAATAACACCTTTTTATAATCCTTATTATAATTACCCAAAGAAAACAGAATAAAAGGAGGTGGTAAAAATGCCATTTGGAATGGGACCTTTTGGCTGGTTTTTAGCACCATATTTTTATCCATATTTAAGATACTGGTGGGGAACTTTTCCATACTGGAATTTTTACCAACCTTATGGAATTGATGAGTTAACATACTTAAAACAAATGAGGCAGGATTTAGAAGAACAATTAAAATATATAAACGAAAGAATTGCAGAACTTGAGAAAAAATGATAATTTAATTCAAAAAGGAGGTGGTAGAAATGGCAGGATATAGACATAGATATATGTATTATCTGACAGGTCTTCCAGGATGGATGAGATTTGGTTTTTCTCCTGGATGGGGAACTTTACCACCAGGAGCACAGTACTTGATGACTGGAACCTGGCCAACATGGCAGGCAAACTGGGCATGGCAGAATATGCCACAGACAGGTTATTTTGACCCCTATGGAATTTATCAAATAACCCCTGAACAGGAATTACAGATTTTAAAGTCACAGGCAGAATCATTAAAGTCCCAACTACAGCAAATTGAAGCAAGAATAAGTGAAATTGAAAAATATGAGAAATAGGAGGTATTATGAAAGTATGTATTACTTCAACTGGTGATAGTTTAGAAGCACAGGTTGACCCAAGATTTGGCAGATGTCCTTATTTTATTATTTACGATACTGATACAGATGAGTTTAAGGCATTTGAAAATTCAAGTATGACAGCAGTTTCAGGAGCAGGAATTCAGGCAGCACAGTTTGTTGTTAATGAAGGTGCAGAAGTTGTTATAACAGGCAATGTTGGTCCCAATTCTTTTGGTGTTTTTAATGCTGCAGGGGTGAAAGTAATAACAGGTGTTGCAGGTATGAGAGTAAAAGATGCAGTTGAGAAGTTTAAGAAAGGGGAATTGAAAGGTTTTGCAGCCAATCCTACAGTTCCAGGACATTATGGAACAGGAATGGGTCCAGGAATGGGGAGAGGTATGGGAATGGGTAGAGGTATGATGGGATATGGACAACAATTTCCTCCTCAACCTCCTGTTTCTCCTCAAGGTCCGATAAATAAAGAAGAAGAGTTAAAATTTTTGAAAAGCCAACTTGAAGAGATGAAGAAGAATATTGAAATAATAACCAAAAGGATTGAACAGTTAACTAAAGAAAAAGATGAAAAATGAAATAGTTGTTGTTGCCTGTGATGGTGAAAATGTTTCTCTTCATTTTGGAAGATGTGAAGGGTATATTTTTTTCAAAATTGAAAATGGTGAAATTACAGAAAAAAAATTTGTTCAAAACCCGGGACATCAACCAGGGTTTTTACCTGAGTTTTTAAAAGAAAATGGTGTAAACACTTTAATCGCAGGCGGAGCAGGTCCAAGGGCTATTGAACTTCTTAAAAGTTATGGAATAAAATGTATTCTCGGGGTTGGCGGGGATGTAAATACTGTTATTGACCAGTATATAAAAGGCGAATTAAAACCGGGTGAAAGTTCCTGCAACCACAATTAATTTCATTATTTAACATATCTCTTGACACAAATAAAGAAAAAGGTATAACTATAAATGAAAATGATTTTCAATTTCAAGAGGAGGTGGTAAAAATGCCATTTGGAGATGGAACAGGACCAATGGGATTGGGACCTATGACAGGTAGAGGAATGGGATATTGTGCTGGATTTTCTGCCCCTGGATTTATGAACCCTTATTTTGGAAGAGGTTTTTGGGGTCGTGGATTTGGAATGGGAAGAGGTTTTAGAAGATTATGGGGAATGGGATTTAATCCATATTATTTAAACTATTATGGATATCCTTCTTACCCATCTACACCTCAAAATTACCCTCCTTATCCACAGGGAGTGGGATTTTCACCAGAAGAAGAGAAAGAATATTTAAAACAACAGGCAGAGATGTTAAAGAGACAACTACAGGATATTCAAAGTCGCCTTGACAACCTTGAAAAAGAAGGGTAAAAGTTTTAAAAGGGAGTTTTTAAGATGCCATTTGGAGATGGGACAGGACCGAGAGGACAAGGCGGAGGAAGAGGAAGAATGGGAGGTAGAGGATTTGGTCCAGGTGGTTATTGTATTTGCCCGAAATGTGGAACGAAAGTCCCTCATAAACCAGGCACTCCCTGTTATTCAGTTAGTTGCCCGAAATGTGGAACAAAAATGGTTAGAGAATAAATTTTTTGGAAATAGAAAAATTTTTTTATAACTAAATTTGAGAAAATAATCACAAAGTTTTCTATATAAAAAAAGGAGAAAGTAATGAAAAAAGATGTAATAGTTGTAGGTGGAGGGCCAGCAGGAATTGTCGCATCTTTAACAGCAAAAAAATATTACCCTGAAAAAGAAATACTCCTTATAAGAAAAGTTAAAAACTCTGTCATCCCTTGCGGAATTCCGTATATGGTAGCGAGTTTGAAAAACCCAGAAGATAATAAACTTGGTTATGCGCCTCTGGAAAAAAATAGAATTGAGACAATGGTTGATGAAGTAATTGAAATTGATAGAAAAAATAAAAAAATTAAAACAAAAAATGAAGGAGAAATTGAATATGAAAAATTAATTCTTGCAACTGGAGCAATTCCCATTCTTCCCCCAATTGAAGGGATAGAGAAAAAAGGAATTTTCCCGATTATAAAAGACCTTGATTATTTGAAATTGATGATAGAAGAAATTAGAAAAAGTAAAAATATTCTTGTTGTTGGGGGAGGATTTATTGGAGTTGAATTTGCAGACGAAATTTCAAATTTAGAAAATAAAAATGTTTTTCTCGTTGAGATTTTACCAGAACTTATTTCAAATTCTTTTGACCATGAATTTAGTCAAATGGCTAAAGAAAAACTGGAAAATAAAGGAGTGAATGTTTTAACAGGAGTTAAAGTTGAAAAATTTATAGGTGATGAAAAAATAGAAAAAGTAAAATTGTCAAATGGAGAGGAAATTGCTGTTGATATAGTTATTCTGGGTATTGGAGCAAAACCAAATACTGAAATTGCTGAAAAATCTGGAATTGAAATAAACAGTGGAAAAGGAATAGTGGTTGATGAATATATGAGAACGAACGACCCGGATATTTTTGCTGTTGGAGATTGTGCTGAAAAAAAGGATTTTTATACAAGAAGAACAATACCTGTTATGCTTGCTTCAACTGCAACAGCAGAAGCAAGAGTTGCAGGAGCAAATCTTTTTAGTTTAAAAGTTGTTAGAGAAAATAAAGGGACAATTGCAATTTATTCAACTTATGTAAGTGGTTTTGTTCTTGGTTCTGCTGGTCTTACTGAAAAAGTGGCAAAAAAGGAAGGATTTGAAATTGTTGTTGGGCAAACAGATGGTTTTGATAAGCATCCGTCAACAATGCCTGGAACAAATAAAGTAAAAGTGAAACTTATATTTTCAAAGCATTCAGGAATAATTCTTGGTGGGCAGGTTGCAGGAGGTATAAGTTGTGGGGAAATGATAAATACTATTGGTGTTGCAATACAGAAAAGAGTAAATATAAGTGAACTTGAAACATTACAGATGGCAACTCATCCTTAT
>CAZRDZ010000111.1:0-3803 GCA_964599135.1 uncultured bacterium | reverse complement strand
TTTATACTCATCATTATTCATTCTCACAGTATTCTTACCAACCCTTTTAAAAGGTCTTCCAAATGCAAGAACAACATCATAAGGATAGGCATCTACTTTTATATAAATGATTTTCTTTTTATTCAAAGATTGAATGCCTATTTCAGGATATATTTTTGGCTCAGTGCTATTAAGAATTTTATTTGTTAAATCTTCTATAGTTCCTTTCCCAACAGCCACACCGCAAACTTCCTTTTTCTTATCAACCCCCACCAGTATTACTCCGCCCTTTCTATTGGCAAAAGCAGAAATTGTTTCTATTATCTCCTTCCATTCACCTGTTGACTTTTTAAATTCTAATGTTTCTGATTCCCCAATTTCAATTAATTCTTTTATCTTCATTTTTCAAAATCACTTGCTTTTATCTCCCCCTTTCATTCCCAAATCCATATAGATTATCATCATCCTATCTATCAGTTTCTCAGCAGGAAATCTAATTTCATAATTATCTTTCTCCAGATCAGA
This sequence comes from uncultured bacterium, assembly GCA_964599135.1. Taxonomy (GTDB): domain Bacteria; phylum Ratteibacteria; class UBA8468; order B48-G9; family JAFGKM01; genus JAGGVW01. The sequence continues at coordinate 3,299 of CAZRDZ010000111.1, read as the reverse complement.
AGCAAACTCCCTATCTCTCATATCAAAGTATTCTCCATTATAATCATAGTCAATCATTGCCATTGAAAGAGATTTTCTGTCTTCCATACAATTTTGTAATTTACACCAATCCTCCATAGTCATTCAAAATTATACAAAATAATATAAAAATGTTCAATCGGGAGTGAATTATTGTAGAGATAGACCTCCCACTGAAAAAGAAAGAAAGATACTTACCATTAGAAAAAAATATAAATCAATTTTTCAGGAGTTTTTTCTTTTCTTTGCTGGTTTTCAAAATATTCTGGGAACTATCTGGATATTCACTTATGTAACTGATAAAAATCAATTTTCTAAAAAAAGTTGTATGTAATAATTCTTATTCAGAAGGATTTGCAAGTTTTATAATTTTAACTCCAGAGAAAATCAGTGATAGGCAAAATCCCATTCCAATATAATGTCTTAACCAATTATATTCTTCAGGAATTTTTTGCCACATAAGAAGAAAAATTTTACTAATTGGAGCAATTAAAGTTCCAATAATAAAACTTACAAGAAAAACAAGAAAAACAGAAGTATTGATTTTAAAAAGTATAACACTAATGATAAATACTAAAATTAGCATAGTCGGAATTGATAGAAATTTTGCAACAGGTAAAAAGAGAGGTGGTCCAAATTTATGAGAAAAACCAGCAGGAAGAAAAAACATCCCAATTATTATAAATAAGTATCCAAAAAAATCTGGAATGTAAATATCTTTTTTCTCCATAAATTATATGATAAAATAAAAATATGAAAAAGACAATTCTTTTATTGTATTTTCTTTTTTATATCAATCTTTTTTCTCTTAATTCTTATACTTTTCTTATTGAAAAAAATGGTTATGTTTTTGCCTATCCCCAGATTATTGAATGTAAAAATGGAAATTTATTTCTTTCCTATCTTAAAAAACAAAACAATTATAATAACCTTTATCTTGTTATATTTTCTCCTGAAAAGGGAATTAAAAAAGGAAAATTTCTCCCAACTCAGATAAAGAATAAAATCTATTATACTTTTGGATTTATTCCATATGTAATTTTAAAAATTTCTGAAGGGAAGTTTTTTGAAGTGGAAGCTTTAGCACATCGTGGAATTTACTTTCATAAGTTTTCCTTTACAGAAGATAAATTTACAGAAATTCTGATTGATAAGGCAAAAAAATACAGGTCCTGCCATTGCCCTTCTATAACTTTTGGAAATGGGAAATTATTTCTTGTTTATTTAAAAGAAGATGCCTGTTGGTTTACAAAATATGAAAAAGGAAAATGGGAAAATCCCCAAATTATTCCAGGCACTGAATCTAAATCTTTTCCAGAATTAGGTTTTAAAAATGAAATAAATATAGAAATGAGATGGGCACAACCATATCTTGCATATTTAAAAAATAAACTATTCCTTTTTATTGGGGGTAAATTATTTTATTCAAAAAATATGGGAAAAAACTGGAAAATAATAAAAAATAAATTTGGAAGAAAATCTATAAGCAATAAATACAATCGGTTAATCTCTGATAATGAAAGAATTTACTTTTTCTATGTAGAAAAGAAAGTGAAAGAAAAAGAAATGCCTGTTTTTGTTGAAGGATTTGAAAAAGGATATTGTGAAATAAGAAGCACTTCTTCAAAAAATGGTTTATTCTGGTCTTTTTCTAAAATTGTAAATGATACAAAACTTCCATACAAAGTTAAAATCGGTGGAATTCACACTCCCACTAAAGAAGTTTTATTTCAGGAAACTATGGAACCTGAAATTCTTGATGTAAAATTTTCCCCTGATAAAAAAATTCTTGGTATTTTATGGAGAGATTGGAGAGATAATAATCCAAAGATATATTTTTCATACTCTGAAAATAAAGGAAAAACCTGGAGTAAAAATATATGCGTGGTTTCCAATAAAAATGCAAAAGAAGCAAGTTTTTTCATCGATGGTAAGAAATTATTTATTTTCTGGAGTAAGGTAGTGAAAGTTACAGAAAAAAAATACATAGCTAATCTCTATCTAACTAAAATAAACTTTAGAAATTAAAATACTAAGTAAATATTTATTTTCCATTCTTCAGATTAATGCATAAATCTGCGACGTAAGTTTTTAGAAATTGGGGGTGGGAAAGAAGAAATTGCTCTTTCAAGAACATTCTTTTTTAAATGAGAAAATGTCGGAAATAAATTTTTAAATTTTGGATTTTCAGAAGTAGTATAGTTGTATATTGACTTTGCTAATGACTCCAATCCTTTATACCTTTCTTCTTCTCCAATTCCAAGATACCAGAAACTCTGATAAAGCATTCCATAAAGTAAATCAAATATCTCTTTTTGACTTCCTTCTTTAATAGTTGTATAAAATTGTTTCACAATATAACCAGAAATTGTTAAATTCCCAACTTCCCCTGGATAATGTTTCTTAAGATATTTAAAATATTTGTTAGCAGTTTTTAGATTATGCATAGTGTAAGACAATAAAATCACTTTTCTTAAAAAGGTCCTATGAGATGATTTCACTCCTGTGGAAAAACCTTCTTCTAAATTTTCAAGTATTTTTTCATAATATTTATTTAGAATATCGGCAATTTCTAAATAAGGAGATACAATCATTATTTCTTCATCACCAAATTGTTTAAAATCTATTTTTCCCCATTCAAGTAAATAATTTAAAGAGAAGTAAACCATTCTTTCATAATCAATGTCTTCCATATTAGTTTTCTTTCTCCCTTCTTCTATCCAGTAAAGAGAATGAGAGGGTGCTGCTTCCCAGTCAAGGGGCAAATATTTCTTTTCAATTTCTCTCATATCTTCTGGTATTAGTTTAAATTTTTCTCTTAATATTTTCCCTCTTATGTATGCTTCAATTTTTCTAAAACTTTTCTTTCCCGGATATACTTTTAATTCTTTCGGAAGAGAAGAAAAATTATTTTTAGAAATTTCTTCCCAATCTTTAAATATATCCAGACCTTTATCCTGGAATGCATTTACTATTTTTACTACTTCTTTATCTTTCATCAATTTTTCATAAGAAGAATATTTAATCATTTCATCAAGTTTTATATTACCAAAGGCATCTTTCATAATTTTTGCCCATCTTCTTTTGTAATAGTAATTAAATTCATCTATTGGAGAAGAAATTTTATTAAAATATATCCATGCAAGTTCAGAATAAATATCAGGAGCGTCAGGGAGGTATTTTAATGCTTTATCTCTTAAAAGTTTAATTCCCTGATATACCCAGTTCCATCTTTCTTCAGGAGTTGGAAATTCAACAGATATATTATAAGAAAGATTCCA
>CAZRDZ010000110.1:0-3804 GCA_964599135.1 uncultured bacterium | reverse complement strand
AAATATTTGACCGGAAATTCCCGGAGATGTAAAATAAAAAGCAGAATTTAAACAGAAAAGTCCATTGAAATGGAAAAGTTTATCGGAGTGAGTGCCTGTCTTATAGGTGAAAATTGCAGATATGATGGAGGAAATTGTATGAATAAGAAGGTGCTTGATTTTCTCAAAAATAAAAATTTAATTATAATATGTCCAGAAATTCTGGGAGGGCTTCCTGTTCCAAGAGTCCCGTCAGAGATAAAAGGTGGAAGTGGTAAAGATGTTCTAAAGGGGAAAGGTAAAGTTATAAATAGAGAAGGTGAAGATATGACAGAATATTTCATAAAAGGAGCAGAAATTACTCTTGAAATTTTAAAATTGAACAAAGTGGACTTTGTTATTTTGAAACAATTAAGTCCTTCCTGCGGAAAAGGTAAAATTTATGACGGGAGTTTTACCAATAGAATAATAGAAGGCAACGGTGTTACTACACAACTTCTACTTGAAAATGGAATAAGTATTATTACTGAAGAGGACTTATGAAAAAAGATATTATCTGGGCACCATGGAGAATTGGCTATATTGTTAAAATAAAAAAGAAAGGATGTTTCTTGTGTTATTCTTACAAATCAAGAGATGATGATAAAAACTTCGTAATATACAGAGGTAAATTTTCTTTTGTTGTTATGAATATTTTTCCTTACAATAATGGGCATCTTATGATTGCTCCTATCAGACATTTAAAAAATATTACTTCCCTTACTGAAGAAGAAGACAGAGAAATAATGGAGTTGATTAAGAAATCAGTGAAAGTTTTAAAAAAACTTTTAAAGCCGGATGGATTTAATATAGGATTAAATCTCGGGAAAATGGCAGGAGCAGGACTTGAAAACCATATTCATTTTCATATTGTTCCAAGATGGAATGGAGATACAAACTTTATGCCAGTTATATCTAATACAAAAGTTATACCACAATCACTTTCTGAACTTTATTTAGAATTAATAAAAGAATTTAAGAAAGGATAAAATGTATATAGCAGATTTTCATATTCATTCAAAATACAGTAGAGCAACAAGTAAAAATATGGTAGTTGAAGAGATTTCAAAATGGGCTAAACATAAAGGAATAAATCTTGTTGGAACAGGAGATATTACACATTTTATGTGGTTTTATGAGTTAAAAAGTAAACTTAAAGAAACCGATAGGTTCGGGATATACAATTTTAATGGAACTGATTTTATTTTAAATGGAGAGGTAAATAACATATTTGAAAAAGATGGAGTTATCAAGAAAGTTCATAATGTGGTTTTTCTCCCATCTTTTGAAATTGCTGAAAAATTTAATAAATCAATAGAAAAGTTTGGAGACCTCAATGCTGATGGAAGACCAATTTTACATCTTTCCTGTATTGACCTTATGAGTATTGCTAAAGAAGTTGATGAAGATATATTTGTTATTCCTGCTCATATATGGACACCACATTTTTCTTTATTTGGTTCAAACTCTGGATTTGATAATATTTATGATTGTTTTGGAAATTATACTTCAGAAATTTTTGCACTTGAAACAGGGTTAAGCAGTGATCCTGAAATGAACTGGATGGTTTCAACACTGGATAGATTCTCACTTATTTCAAATTCAGATGCTCATTCTCCATCAAAAATAGGAAGAGAATGTAATGTTTTCAATGGCAAATTTAATTATTATGAATTAGTAGAAATATTGAAGAAAAAAGATAAGAATAAATTTCTGATGACTGTGGAATATTTCCCTGAAGAAGGAAAATATCACTTTGATGGACATAGAAACTGTAATGTCTGTTTATCTCCTGAAGAAGCAATTAAAAATGGGAATAAATGTCCTGTGTGCGGAAGAAAACTTACAATTGGAGTTATGCACAGAGTTTATGACCTTGCTGATAGAAAAAAAGGAGAAAAACCAGAAAAATATATAGAATTCAGGAAACTTGTTCCACTTATTCAGATAATAAGTTATATTTATGGCAAGGGAGAAGATACAAATGATGTAAAAAATCGCTATCTTGAAATTGTTAGAAAGACAGGTTCAGAGTTATCAGTTCTCATTGAGATACCAGAAAGTGATTTGTTAAGCACTATTGAAGAAAGAATTGCAAGAGGAATTTTAAGTGTGCGAAAAGGAGAAGTAATAATAAAACCAGGGTATGATGGAGAATTTGGAAAAGTTGAAATACCTGTTAAATCCTGTAAAGTTGAAGACGAGCCGACCCTTTTTTAATTTTTTCTACAGGAAATTTATTTTTAGAAAAAAATCTGTTTTTTTCAGATTAATGTTTTTTTTTCTTTTACCTCTTTCTTTAATATATTTCTTTGTTATAACTCTGCGAAAAATTTTTACGAAAAAAGAATCTTTTGATTTCTTTCTGACAAGTGTAGGAAATATTACAACAGGTGGAACTGGGAAAACACTGCTTGTTTACGAATTAATAAAAAAGTTTTTGAATTCCAATTATAAGATTGCTCTTGTAAGTTCTGTTTACAAAAAAGATAAAATTTCTCCATGGGATGAAGTAATGATGCTTAAAAATAACTTCCCATCTTTAATTATCTCTTCTGAAAAAAATCCTGAAGGACTGAAGAAACTTGAAGAAAAAGGAGTGGAAATTGTGATAATTGACGATGGATTTCACTGCTACTGGGCAAAAAAAGATATAGAAATACTTATGATTGACTGTTCTAACCCTTTTGATAATGGATTTTTAATTCCAGCAGGTCTCCTTAGAGAACCTATTTCTTCAATAAATAGAGTGGATATTTTTGTCCTGAGTTATTCTCATCTTGTAGAAGAAAATAAAAAAGAAAATCTTATAGATTTTTTTAAAAGTAAAGGGAAACCAGTTTTTCTTTTAGAGATAAAACCTCTATATATTTCAAATAGAAAAAATGAGTTATCAATTAAAACTATAAAAAATAAAAAGGTCTTTTGTTTTGCAGGAATTGGAAATCCCTTAAATTTTTTTGTAACTGTTTTAAAACTTAAACCTGAAAAACTCTATTCAGCAATTTACCCTGACCATTATAATTACAGAAAGGAAGATATTGAAGAGATTATAAATTTTTTAAAAAATAACAGGATTGAACTTGCAATAACGACAGAAAAAGATTTTGTAAAAATAGAAAAATTCTTGAGTAATGAAATGCCTGTTTATTTTTTAAAGATAAAGGGAGAAATTGAGCCATCTTACGATTTTGACAGATTATTGGAGGATAATATAAAATTAAAAAGGATGAACAGATAAAGGAGGTGAAAAGAATAGATGAATGTAAGAAATTTTCTGAGGGAAAAAATAGGAGAGATAAAGAAAAAGGTAAAAGATGGGAAAGCACTTGTTGCCACTTCGGGAGGGGTGGACAGTGTGACTGCAGCAATAATTGCCAGAAATGCCCTTAAGGAAAATCTTTATGTTTTACTTCTTGATACAGGGTTTTTAAGAGAAGGAGAGCCAGAGAAAGTAAGAAAGTTTTTTGAAAAAGAAGGAATAAATCTTGAAATCTGGGATGTAAAGGATAAATTTTTTGAAGCAATGAAGGGAAAATTAGAGCCAGAAGAAAAAAGGATTGCTTTCAGGGAAGTTTTTTATAAAACACTCGGACAGGCAGTTAAAAGTTATTCTGTGGACTTTCTCATTCAGGGAACGATTGCTGCTGATATAGTGGAAACACAAAAGGGAATTAAAACACAACACAATGTATTATCTCAAATTGGAATAAATCCTTTATTTTTTGGATTGAAAATTATAGAACCATTAAAAGAACTTTATAAACCTGATGTAAGAAAACTTGC
>CAZRDZ010000109.1:0-3837 GCA_964599135.1 uncultured bacterium | reverse complement strand
ACAGACCTACATTTTGAATAATATTTATTACTTCTTTTTTTGTTGGCATTTTCAACAATTATAATAACATTTTTAAAATGACTTGTCAATACATCTTAATTTTTCTTCAATTGCTTCTTTTATCCAATCAGAAATGGTCTTATCTTCTTCCATCCTTTTTGATTTGAAAAAGCGACGATATGCTAATTAAGAGATTTTATCATAAGAACTTAAAAATTCAAAATTTATATCTATATCCTTCATCAAGCATAATAAAAAAATTTTTTAGTGGAACATAATTTGCTATTGAATTTCCAGAACCAAGAGCATACCTTTCTGGCATACATTCTTCAAGTATATTCCTTACATATTTCCTTAAATTTTCTTCATCCAGAGAACAAAGTTTATCAACATCAACTCCACCAAGAACAGCAATTTCTTTCCCATATTTCTTTTTGAATTCTCCTACAGGAATAATCTCATCCTGAAAAGAATGGAAGGCATCTATACCAACATCATAGATAAAATCATCCATAAGTTCAAGGACATTTCCACAACAGTGAAGCCAGTACATTTTTCCTTTCTTGTGAGCAAGTTGAGCAAACTTTTTATGCCATGGAATGACAAGTTTTCTCAGATGAGGCGGAGAAAGAAAAGTCGCTGTTTTAAAACCAAGGTCATCTCCCTGAAAAAAACCTTCTACATTTTCAATATCAACAACATTTTTATAAAAATTAAACATCAACTCTCCCACTTTATTAAAAACTGCCCTGACAAGTTCAAAATCCTCATAAATTAAATAACTCATATTTTCAAAACCAAGAAGTGCCTCACTTGATATTTCAAATACCCCTGATGAAGGACAGACCATCATTTTCATTCCATCAGGCAGATTTTTACTACCTATTTCATACCTCCTGTAATCAATTTCTTTAACATCTGGCCATGGATATTTTTCAAACTCTTCCCAGGTAGAAATCATCCCTTTTCCCTCTTCAACCCAACCCCTCTGACCTCTTGATAGGACTGCAGTATCACCTCCAAATTTAATTTTCCCTTTAAAATCCAATCCTCCCGCTATTCTTACATAGTCATAACCTAACCTGTACCAGAAATTTATTTCCTGTTTTACCCAGTCATCTAAAGTATCATCAGAATATTCAACCCACTTGCTCTGGAAATACTTCTCTGTAATGTATTTTCTAACCTCTATGTCAAAAAGAAGTTCTACAAAATGAACTCTTTCTGCCTTTTTCTTTCCTTCAAGAATTTCTCTGAAAGTAGCAAAATCAGGTCTTTTTTCTTCTTTTAAAAATTCAAATTCCATAAATAAATTTTATATCGTTTTTGGGAAAAGTCAAAATTTAGTGTATAATATCTCTATGAAAAATTTCAAACTTTTCTCGCCAACTGATTACAGGTATGGAGTTGATGAACTTATTGATTATCTTACAGAAGAAAGTTTTATTAAATACAAAATCAAAGTTGAAATTTCCCTTCTTGAAACACTTTATGATTTCAAAATATGTCCAAAATATGTCGTTGATGAAGTTAAGAATGCTTCAAAAAAAATAAAAGCAGAGGAAATATACAGGGAAGAAAAAAGAATAAAACACGATATAAGAGCACTTGTCAATGTGTTGAAAAAGTATGTTTCTGAAAAATCAAAACCATTTATACACCTTGCTGCCACTTCTTATGACATAGTTGATACTGCGAGAAGTTTAATGTTAAAGGAAGCAACTGAAAAAGTAATTATTCCTGATATGATTGAACTTGAAAAAATTTTTATAAAACTTGCAAGAAAAGAGAAAAATACCCTCCAGATTGGAAGAACACACGGACAGCACGCAGAACCAATAACATTTGGTTTTTTTATTTCTCTGTATGTTGAAAGGTGGGGAGAAAGAATTCTGAAAGTTAAAGAAACAAAGGATAACCTGAAAGGAAAATTTTCAGGTGCTGTTGGATGTTATAATGGGTTAAGATTAATTGTGAAAGAGGTAGAGAAATTTGAAAAAAAACTTACTGAAAAATTAAATCTAACTCCATCAAGGATTTCAACTCAGATTTTACTCCCCGAACCTATGGTTGATTTTACTCACTCAATAATTTCATCATTTTCTGTTCTTGCTAATTTTTCAGACGATATGAGGCATCTGCAGAGAACAGAAATAGGAGAAGTTGGAGAACCATTTGAGAAAAAACAGGTTGGTTCTTCAACAATGCCTCAGAAAAGAAATCCAATAAATTTTGAAAATGTAAAAAGTGGGTGGAAAACATTTATGCCAAGAATTATAACTTCCTATATGGACCAGATATCAGAACACCAGAGAGACCTTACCAATTCTTTATCTCAAAGATACATCCCTGAAATTCTTGTAATTTTTGATTCATCTGTAAGAAGGATAAAAAAAATAACAGAAAATATAACTGTTGACAGAAAAAATTTAAAGAGAAATTTTGATATAAGCAGAGATAAAGTTATTGCTGAACCACTGCAGATTTTACTCTCTTACTACGGACATCCCGAAGCACATGAAAAAGTAAGGAAACTTGCTATGAAATCATATCAGGAGAATATTCCTTTAACAGAAATTATCTTTCAGGATGAAGAAATAAAAAAATATTTAAAAAAGTTTACTCACCATCAGATAGAAATAATAAAAAATCCAGAGAAATATACAGGAATTGCTGATAAAAAAGTAGAAAAAATATGTAATTTATGGGAGAAGAAAATGAAGGAGATTCAAAATGGGAAGTGTTAAAGAGATAGAAATTATTGAAAAAGTAGAAGGAAATAGAATGGGAACTGGGAGATTCCATTTCTCTGATAGATATTCTGTCTTTGACTGGGGACAGATGCCTGATTTAATAGAAGGGAAAGGGGTGAGTTTATGTATTGTTGGAGCATATTTTTTTGAAAAACTTGCTGAAAAAGGGATTAAGACACACTATAGAGGACTGATTGATGAAAAAGGGGAATTGAAAAAACTCAACGAAATAGAAAAACCGGTTTCTATTATGGAAATTTCTCTCGTAAGAGTTCTTAAACCATCTTTTTCTGCTGGAAAATATGACTATTCTGTCTATAAAAAAGAAAAAGGAAATTTCCTCATACCTCTTGAAATTATATACAGAAATGGGATTTCTGCTGGTTCAAGTATTCTGAAACGACTTAAAAGTGGAGAGGCAAAATTAGAAGATTTAGGACTTGACCATTTCCCGAAAGAAGGGGAAAAACTTGAAAAACCAATATTTGATGTCAGCACAAAACTTGAATTGAAAGATAGATATATTTCCTGGGATGAAGCAAAAGAGATAGCATCTCTTTCAGATAAGGAAGTGGAAGAAATGAAGGATATACTTTCAATTGTTAATAAAACAATAACAGAAGAGGTAAATAAACTTGGACTTGAAAATGAAGATGGGAAAATAGAACTTGCTTTTGACCCAGACAGGAATTTTATGGTTGTTGATGTTGTAGGAACACTTGATGAATGCAGGTTTACTTACAACGGGATAAATTTAAGTAAAGAAGTAGCAAGACAATATTACAGAAAAACTGACTGGTATAAAGAAGTTGAAAGAGCAAAAAAACAGGCAAAGGAAAAGGGAATTGAGAACTGGAAATCACTGTGTAAAATAGGACCAGAAAAACTCCCTGTGAAACTCAAAAAAAATATTGAAAATCTCTACAAATCATTTGCAAATGAATTGACAGGGAAGAAGTTTTTTGATTCTCCTCCACTGAGTGAAGTAATATCATCTCTTGCCTCTTAACTTATATAATCCCTCTTCACAGAAGATTGCTAATCGGAGAGGGAGGGATTGTGCTGCTTGAGAAACAGCGACGCA
>CAZRDZ010000108.1:0-3840 GCA_964599135.1 uncultured bacterium | reverse complement strand
AACATTTCTTTCCCTTCTTTTAAAATCTGCGGAAATGTCTCTTTTTCAACTGAAACATTTTTACCAGGTGGGATTTCTTCAAGAACTTCTGGCTGAAAAACATAAACACCTGCATTTATAGTATCTGAAATAATCTCTTCTGATTTTGGTTTCTCAATAAATTTTGTTATTTTTCCATTTTCATCAGTAATAACAAGTCCAAAAGCAGATGGATTATCCACCCTGACCAGTCCTATTGTAACATAGGCATTTTTCTCTTTATGGAAATTTAAAATTTTCTCAAGATTGAAATCAGCCAGTATATCTCCGTTAAAAACAAAAAATGGTTCTTTCCCTTTCAAAAATTTATATGCATTCCTTATCCCACCAGCAGTTCCAAGTGGTTTACTTTCATAAGACAGATAAACTTTAAGTCCCATTTTTTTACCTATATCAACTATTTTCTTAAATTCCTCTCCTTTATACCCAACTCCTAAAATAATTTCATCCACATTATATTTTTTAAGAAGTTGGAATTGATATTTTATAAATGGAATATTAACAACAGGAAGAAGCGCTTTTGGAGTAGTTAAAGTAAAAGGTCTCATCCTCGTTCCAAATCCACCAATTAAAAGAAGTCCTTTCATTTCTACCTCCTTTTAAGTATGTCTAAAATGAGAACTAAAAGAAATCAAGAAAGACATTCACCACCTGTTTATATAATACCACAATCTCCCTTTTTCTGTAAAGAAAGTGTCCAAACCGGGTTTGGACATTTTCTAATTTTGTAGGGGAATGGAGAAGAATTTAACTGAATTGACAAAGATAACATCTGAAATTTCTTTAATTGGCATACATTTCTGGTTGGCAATTTCTTCAACAATATATCTTACTCTTGCAGGTTCATTTCTTTTCCCTCTTAATGGAGAAGGAGAAAGATATGGACTGTCTGTTTCTGCCATTATTCTCTCAAGGTGAAAATTCTTTGCTATTTTTCTAACGCCAGAAGCATTTTTGAAGGTTATAATCCCTGTGAAAGATATAAAAAATCCATTTTCTTCACAATATTGAGCAAGTTTTTCATCAGACCCAAAGCAATGGAAAACAATTTTTTCAGATAAATTTCCCTTCATTTTTTCAAGAATTTCAATAATTTCATCTCTACTTTCTCTCTGATGAATAATTACAGGTAAAGAAAGGTCAGAAGCAATTTTCAATTGAGAAGTAAAAATCTCAATCTGTTTTTCTTTATTATCCTTTCCGTAATAAAAGTCAAGTCCTATCTCCCCAATTGCCACAACTTTTTTATCCCTACCAATTTTCTCAATCTCTTTTAAATCACTTTTACTACACTTATCAACTTCTGAAGGGTGGATTCCACAGGCAGCAAAAATAAAATCATACTTACTGGAAATATCAATACATTTTTTGCTACTTTCAACATTCACTCCCACATTCACGATATATTCAACTCCACCTTCTTTTGCCCTTTTAATAACTTCTTCCCTATCTTTATCATAATCGGGAAAATCAAGATGACAATGAGTATCAAAATATCTCATTTTATCTTTAGAGAAAAATCAAGTGCTTTTGCTGAATGAGTGATATAACCCACAGAAACTCTATCAACAGGCAATTTTTTTATTTCCTCAATTTTCTTCAGAGAAACATTACCACTCCATTCAATTTCAACTTTTTTCTTTCCTTTCAAAAATTTTCTAAATTTTAAAACTTCTTCTTTTTTAGCATTGTCAAACATTATAATATCCGCTCCTGATTTATAAGCAGAAACTGCCTCTTTGAAATTTTCAACTTCAACCTCAATTTTAACTTTTCCACCAGTCCGTTTTTTACTTCTTTCTATCCCGAGTATTATTGCTGAAATTTTATCAACTCCTTCTTTTCTCATCAGTGCTTTTATGTGATTATCTTTTATGAGAACCATATTATCAAGACCAAAACGATGATTATATCCACCACCTGTTTTTACTGCATATTTTTCCAGAATCCTTAAATTTGGTGTTGTTTTTCTTGTATCATATATTTTTACCTTTCCTTCTGTCTTTTCTACCATTTTTTTTGTTTCAGTAGCAATTCCTGATAACCTCTGAATAAAATTCAGTGCTGTTCTTTCTCCTTTAAGCAATTCTTTAACAGAACCATAAATCTCAGCGACAATATTTCCTTTTTTTATTTTGTCTCCATCCTTGAAAAAAAACCTAAAGGAGAAATTAGAAGAAAGGGATAGAAAAACATTTTTAAAAACTTCTACACCACACAAAATGCCATTACTTTTTGAAATAAGAACTGCCTTTACTTTGAAGTTTTTATTAAATAAAGAAGAAGTGGTTATATCACCTTTTCCAATATCTTCCTTCAATGCATCTTTTATTATTTTCTCAACTACTTTTTTATTCAGTTGGGTCATTTCTCTTTAAAATCTGTAAAGGGCAGTATAAGTTATAACAACTTCTTTTTCCGGAAATGCATCCACAACAAATTTTATTGTATTTGCATCAACTTTTTCATATTTTTGAGAACTTTTAACAATTTCCCAGTCCCCATATAAATGTTCTATTACCTCTATTTCAACTTTTTCTTTTTTATGATTTCTCAATTTAATCTGATAAGTATCCTGATAAACCCTGCTTGATATTCTTTTATGTTCAACCACTTTTCTTTCACCTTTTATATCAAAGGCCTTTCCGAGTGTCAATTCAACTTTTTCATTTTTGGGAGTATGGTCAATATAATCTTCTCCTATAAACTGAGTGGTATTATCAGTATCCCTTTTATAAAATCTAACTTTTCCTTTTGGTAATGGAATACCGAGATTGTTTTCTTTTTTATTTTCAAAAACAATATGGACTTCAACTTTATCATTATAAGGAAGATTATGCCAGTTATTGTAGTGATAATATCTATAAACAGCACCATCGTATATGTATTTTTTAATCACAGGAATGCCAGAAGCAGTTAAAAGCATAATCTGTTTTGTCTGATTATTTTTAATTGTGGTTGGTCTGTTCAGAGTATATATGTGGTATTCAAAAAATGGTTTTTCAACAAATTGAGGAGCACCTGCTGCTTTTTTCATTTCTGCTGTAAATGTCATATCATAGTGTCTATATTTTTGAATTTTTCTAACATCTCCTGCTATAAGTTTCAATTTCGCATTTTTATATGTAGCGCCTGATTTATTATCTACTGTTACCCATCCAGTTAAATCCATCTTCTTATCATCAGAGGAAAGTTCACCAACATAATCTGCCTTCCAGTTAATTCCATCTGTTATGTATTTCAACTGAAGAAGATGATTTGTTTCTTTTTTATTTTCAATTTCAAGAACAAGAGTTGGCTTTAAAATAAGACCTTCTGGAATTTCACCAAAAGTTATATCTCTTATATTTTCTCTATTTACCATTGAAACATTACCCTTTTTCCCTTCTACTATCAACTGTTCCCTGTTAAAACTCAATAATTTCCCTCTGTAAATATCTCCATCTTTTGTAATTATTTGAATTTGAAGATTTATATATTTGTTCAAAAGTTTATCAGGATTTAAAAGGTCATATTCAAAATTCTGTTCAATCACATTTAAAGAAGATGGATAATTTAAAGATGAGAAAGAAACACTTGTAGGGTCAATAAGAGAAGCAACATCATCAAATTTTAAAACTGTTTTTCCTTTTTTAATCTTCCCTTCCCTTACATCTGAAACAAGAGCAAAATTCTGATTATAAACAGTTAAAGAGACACTCTTTTTTTCAATCTGGCAGAAACCACTGATTGAGAAAAACAAAATAACACCAACAAAAACAACAATTTTTTTCATTTTTCCCTCCCCTTTTTAATTTTTCT
>CAZRDZ010000107.1:0-3884 GCA_964599135.1 uncultured bacterium | reverse complement strand
GAATATAGAGCGGCAGTAGAAATAGAGGAAATTAGTAGGAGCCGGAGTGGCGGAATTGGCAGACGCGCCGGACTCAAAATCCGGTGGAGCTTTAAACTCCGTGAGGGTTCGACTCCCTCCTCCGGCACGCTCTTTGAAAAAGAGATAATCACGGAGTAAAAGAGAACGGGAAAAAAGGAAAGGGACCCGTGAGGGTTTCCGCCAAAAAGCACGGCGGACAGGCGACTCCCTCCTCCGGCACGCTCTTTGAAAAAGAGACAATCAAAAAGTAAAAGAGAACGGGAAAAAGAAGTTAAACTGAAAGAAGAAATTTTAGAATAAAAAGGAGAAAAAATGATAAAAAAAGATATAGTTGAGAAAATAACTGAAAGGACTGGATTAAGTAGCGCACTTGTAAAAAGAGTGGTTGATGAATTTCTTTCTGTGGTCTCTGAAGCATTTGAAAAAAAGGAAAGGATAGAACTTAGAAAATTTGGTGTCTTTTATTTCAAGAAAAGAAAAAGAAAAATTGGAAGAAATCCAAGAACTGGTGTGGAAGTTATCATTCCTGAGAGAGATAAACTTATTTTTAAACCAACAATCAGGTTAGAAAAAAAGAAAGAAGAAAACGAAAAGAATTTATTTAATCTCTCCGATACTTCAGAGAAGGAAGGTGAATAATGAAAAAATTTATTTTTCTGCTGATTATTCTTACAATTTTTCTTTCTTCCTGCTCTTTTAATATGGAGATAAAAAACCCTTTTAAAAAAAGCCAGGAAAGTTCATTTAACTTCTGTGAGAATAACTGGAAGTCGGTCAATTTTTGATACGGTTCTGTAAAAGTTTCTGAATTCACTATACTGAGAGGTGGGTATCTGGTCTTTTTTTATTTCAAAAACTCTCTGGTAATAAATCTTCCCATTATGACTTTCTATATTATATTTAAAATAGGCAAAGTCCCTGTTAATTTCAACAGATGATGGAAGAATTTCTACTTTGAAATTTTCAGGGAGCGTATATGTTATTACCTCTTCTTTCCTTACTAAATAGCCAAATCTTAAAGGAAACTTTCTTTTTTCAAGGGCAACAATAGAAGTATCACTGAGTTTATCAATTATTGCAGGTGTAAAAATGATTTTATTTTTTATCCTTGTAGCAAATGAGTTTGTTTTGAAAGAGTAATTTTCAGAGACATTCTTTTCTAAATTTTCAACCCCTTCTATTTTAAATGAGAGAAGAGTGGTTCCGGGAAGTATTCTATTAAGTTCAGTAGAAAGGGCTCTTTCTCTTTCTATTTCTTTAAGGTATCTAAAACTATTCCTCATTGAAGCATCATAAATTCCTGAAGTTTCAATTTTTACTTCACTTTTTAAATCCCCATTTTCATCTAAATTTGCTTTTATTTCTCTTTTTCTGAAATTTTTTTCAGGTGGAAATAGTGGGGTTTTTGTTAAAAGTGGTTGTGGTTTTGCAATCAGGACATATTTGTTCTGGTCTGAAGGTGGTATTTGAGGGTATCGGTAAACTTCAGAAGTTGGGTCAAGAAAGAGAAATTTACCGTCGTTTTCTATTGCAATGATTGCGTGGTTGAATTGTCCTGGATAGGGAATATCTTTTTCAATTCTACCTGTTGCATTTATAATTGTTAAATATGACTTTATTCCAGCAACTTCAAGCATTGATTTCATAAGATTTGCTTTATCCTTACAATCACCATACATCAGATGGAAAACATCGGTTGCATTGTGTGGTTTAAATCCGTATGTTCCAAGTTCAACACCAACATATCTTACTTTTTGACATACAAAGTTATATATTGAAGATATTTTTTCTTCTTTGTTTTTCCCTTCAGTTAATTCTTTGACTTTTTTTATAATTTCTTCATCTGGTTTCCAGGTTCCTGTTGATAGATTATAATACCATTTTCCAATTTCTTCCCAGGAGTTAAAAGTTGTTACATAAACCTTTGGGACAATTTCATATAGAGGAGGCATAAGCGGTTCTTCTAAAAGAGAGGGAATATTTCTTTTTTCCCATATGTAAGTTATATTTCCTCCTGATTTCTTTTTTTCTTTCAGTTTAACTCCAAATTCTTTAATGTGAATTTGCATCTCTTTTGGAACCTTTAATTCATATCTGGACACTGCAAATGGTGCTTTTGACTGGAAATAAAATCCGTCATAAAACTGATTTTTTATAAGTGGTTTAAATGTGTATATCCTATATTTATACTCAACAATACTCCCTATCTCAACTCCAGGGAAATTGATGCATATTGTTTTAATACCGGGGTAAAGAGCAGTATATTCAGTTAATTTTGCAGGGGTGACTGTTCTTATGTTATTTCTTGATACTTTTATTTTCTTTCCTTCACGAGTTATTGTAAAAGCAGATATTATCCTTACTTTTTGCCTTTCTGAATCAAAAGGTATTCTTAATTCCCCAAATTTTTTCCCTTTCTGTCCAATTATTTTTATTTTCTGATGGATTAAAGAGGTATTTTTAAAATCAGGAGATACTTCAACTTTTGCATAATCCAGAAGGAAAATAGAAGAATCACCCTGATAAAAACTATCTTGAGAAAAAAGATAAAAAGAAAAAAATATAGAAAAAATAACCCAAAATTTAAAAAGTTTCATTACTTCTTATAAGGTAATATGTCTGAAGGTCTGTAAACATTAAGATAATAGTTAAGTTTATTCACAGATGGTCCGCCTTTCATCTTTTGCCACTGCCCAACAACATAATAATAGTAAACACCAAATCCCAGAAGGATTAGCGAGAGAATAAAAATTATCACACCTTTTTTTCTGTTAACTTCATCAATCATCATAGCCAGAAAAAAACCAAGGAAAGAAAAACCAACTATAATTAAAGCCAGCATATAACCAACTTCAAATTCCATATCTCCTCCTATTTTCTTTTTTAATTTTACTCTCCAATTTCAAATCTTACAAATCTTTTTATTTTTATATTTTCACCAAGTTTTGCAATTTTTGATTTTATATAGTCATCCACAGTAATATCTTCATCCTTAATGTAAATCTGGTCAAGTAGAACATTCTCTTTATAAAAATCTTTCAATTTCCCTTCAATAATTCTTTCAATTATTTCTTCCTTTTTATCCTTAAATTCTTCTTTTACCACTTCTCTAATTTTATTTTTCTCTTCTTCAGGCACCGATTCTCTGTCAAGATATTTTGGATTTGTTGCGGTTATTTGCAAACAAATATTTTTTACAAGTTCCTTAAATTCTTCGTTTCTGCTTACAAAGTCAGTTTCACAATTAACTTCTACCATTGCTCCAACTTTTCCATTTATATGGACATAAGCCCCAATAAGACCTTCTCTTGTTTCTCTCTCTGCCTTTTTTTCTGACATCTCAAGACCTTTTTTCTTAAGGATCTGGAGGGCTTTTTCCAGATCCCCCCCTGTTTCTTCTAATGCTTTCTTACACTCCATAACACTCAAAGATGTTTTTTCTCTTAATTCTTTTATTTTTTTCACATCTATTTTCATTTCTTCTCCTCTTCTTCTATCTCTTCTTTTTCTTCATTGGGCTCTTCTATTTCTTCCTTCTCTTTTTCTTCTACAACATATTCAACTTCCTTTTTCCCTTCTATTATATAATCAGAAAGGATTGAAAGCAAAAGATTTATTGATTTGAAACCATCATCATTTCCAGGGATTGGATAATCAACTATTTCAGGATTTCCATTTGTATCAACAATTCCAACCACAGGAATATTAGTTTTCTGGGCTTCTCTTATAGCATTCATTTCTCTTTTTACATCAACAACTACAAGTGCTGCAGGGTATTCTTCCATATCTCTGATACCACCAAACTTTCTCAACAAGTCCTCTTTTTCCTTTATTAAAAGAGATGCCTCTTTTTTTGTATATAA
>CAZRDZ010000106.1:0-3914 GCA_964599135.1 uncultured bacterium | reverse complement strand
CCTCCTTGAATTTGTCTCTATAAACACCTGTCGGGAAATATTTTTTCATAACATTACCAACCCATTCAAGTGCCCTGGATGGGCTCATTTTCCAGTTTGTTGGACAGGACGATAAAACTTCAACAAGTGAAAATCCTTTATTTTCAATCTGATACTTAAATGCTTTTTTTATTGCTCTTTTTGTTTTTATTATTTCAGGAACATTTTCTATGGTTGTTCTTTCAATATAAGCAGGTGCATCCAGTGTTGATAACAATTCACATACCTTTATTGGAAATCCATGATAAGAAGTGTCTCTTCCATATGGAGTTGTTGTTGTTTTCTGTCCGGGTAAAGTTGTTGGAGCCATCTGTCCTTTTGTCATTCCATAAACAGCATTATTTATGAAAATTACAGTTATATTTTCTCCTCTCGCAGCAGCGTGGATAATTTCAGCAGTTCCAATAGCAGCAAGGTCTCCATCTCCCTGATATGTAAAAACAACTCTGTCAGGTAATACCCTCTTAATAGCAGTTGCAACAGCAGGTCCTCTTCCGTGAGCGGTTTCTGTTACATCAAAATTAAAATAATCATAGGCAAGAACAGCACATCCAACAGGAGCAGTAGCAATTGTTTTTTCTCTTACACCCAGTTCATCAATAACTTCAGCAATTATTTTATGAACAATCCCATGTCCGCAGCCAGGACAGTAAATTGTGGTATTATCTGTTAAACTTTCTGGTTTCTTATATATAACTTTCATATTTTTTTAATCTCCTTAAATATTTCTTCAGGAGTTGGAACTCCTCCACCCGGTCTTCCATAAAAGAAAATTCTTCTATTACTTCTGTTTGCTATTTTAACATCATCAAGCATCTGCCCTAAATTCATCTCAACAACAAGGATTTTTTTTGCTCTCTTAATAAATTCAGAAAGTTGAAGGTAAGGAAAAGGCCAGAGTGTAATTGGTCTGAAAAGAGATGTTTTTATCCCTTTTTCTCTTGCTTTTTTTACTGCCTCAAGGGCAATTCTTGCGCAGGTACCAAAACTTATAATACCAACTTCTGCATTATCAGAAAAATATTCCTGGTATCTTATTTCCTTTTCTTCTATTTTTTTATATTTCCTTGCGAGTTTCCAGTTATGAGTTTCAAGGACTCCTGGAGTTAAAAAAAGTGATTTTATTGAATTTGGTTTTCTCCCCCTGCATCCCGTTAATGCCCATTTTTTTTCAGGGAATTTTTTCTTTTTTGGTTTTAATTTCACTGACTCCATAATCTGGGCAATCATACCATCAGCAAGAACAAGAACAGGGGTTCTGTATCTATCAGCAAGGTCAAAAGCAAGATAAGTTAGATCATGAATTTCCTGAACATTCCAGGGAGCAAGAACAATTGTTCTATAATCACCATGTCCTCCTCCTCTTGTTGACTGGAAATAATCTGATTGAGATGGAGTGACATCTCCAAGACCAGGTCCTCCTCTGTTCATATTTATTATTACAGCAGGTAGTTCACATCCAGCAAGATAAGAAATCCCTTCCTGTTTTAAAGAAATACCTGGAGAAGAAGATGAAGTCATTGCTCTTACACCAGCAGCAGAAGCACCAAATACCATATTTATTGCACTTATTTCACTTTCTGCCTGAATAAAAACACCTCCTTCTTCAGGTAATCTCCAGCTCATATATTCAGGAAATCTATTCTGTGGAGTTATCGGGTAGCCAGCATAAAACTTGCATCCAGCAGAAATTGCTCCTTCTCCTGCTGCCTCACAACCATTTAAAAGAACCTTTTTCATTTTCTATTCCACCTGCCATTTTCATCCTGTATCCATGTTCCAGAAGGAGAGTATTTTTGAACAGTTTGTGCAAATATTTCCCTGAATACTTTCTCTTCTTTAGGAGATGCTTTATTAATTCTCATAAGTTCTTTTATTATTATTTCTCTCTGCTGGTTTTCTTTCCTTACAAGTTCTCTTATACGACGAACTTTTTTCAAATCATCTGGCAATTTTTTTATCACAACTTTAAAGTTATTCGTTTCTCCAACATATCCTTCTTTTTTATACTCATTTAATTCACCTCTCCATCTGTTTATTTTTTCTTTTGCCTCTTTTATAGCAGGAGAGTCAGTTTTTAATTCTTTTTTTACCACAACTTCTTCTGCATAAAGGTTTTTTGTGAAATTGAACTTGAAAAACCCTGTTTGTCCTGATTGGTCAGGTGGAGCAAGTATATCCTCGGCTGCTTTCTTTATTTTCTCTTCCGGGAATGTTACATAAACATTTACAACTGCACACCCAACAAAAAGGAAAGTCAACGCTAAAATAATAAATTTTTTCATCACTCCTCCTTTTGTTTTATTATATTCATACCTTTTTTTAAAGTCAACTTTATTCTTGTGTTTTCACTTTTTCCTGTGTATAATTATAATATGAGAAAAACAACAAAATATCTCTGTATTCTTTTTGTGATTATAATTGCTCTCTCTTTTTCAATTAAACTGATACTGAAACCATTTATACCAATAATATGGATGAAAGTTGATGATGCCTTTCATCAAGGAAATTATGATATAGCTGAAAACTATTTAACTTTTATTTCCTGGATAGAGCCCAAAAATCCAGAACCATATATTTTAAAAGGGTGGTTATATTGGTCCCATGCAAGAGATCTTTATTCTTTACATCTTCCATATAAAAATAAACTCAATTGTGCTGTGCAAACATACAGAAAAGGGCAGAAAAATGTCCCATCTAACTGGCAACTGTATTATGAAGAAGGAATTATGTGGGAGTCATTTGGTGAGAAAAAAAAGGCAGTTAAAGCATATTATAAAGCATCAGAATTAGCAAAGAAACCATATTCAAAAATCTATTATTACAAATCAAAAAAATATAATATAAAAGTAGAAGAAAAATGAAATTAAAAAGGAGAGAAAAATGCCAGGAAGAGAATTTTTTGGTGAAGAAGAAATGAGAGAAGTTATTGATGTTATGAAAAGGAAAGTTCTTTTCAGATATGGATTTGACAAAGAAAGAGAAGAGATATTCAAGGTTTCTGAATTTGAAAATGAGTTTAAAAAATTTATTGGAAGTAAATATGCTCTTGGTGTCTCTTCTGGTTCTGCTGCTTTAAAAGTTGCTCTTGAAAGTTTAAATTTACCAAAAGGAAAGGAAATAATTACTCAATGTTTTACTTTTGTTGCAACGATTGAAGCAATAAAGGAAGCAGGTTTTAAACCAGTTCTTTGTGAAATTGATGAGACACTTAATATGAACCCGTCTGACCTTGAAAAGAAAATAAATGAAAATACAGTTGCAATTATACCTGTTCATATGATGGGTTCTGCTGCAAGAATAGAAGAGATTCTAAAAATTGCTAAAGAAAAAAATCTCAAGGTTATTGAAGATAATTGTCAGAGCACAGGTGCCTCATATAAAGGGAAAAAACTTGGCACTTTTTCAGATATAGGATGTTTTTCATTTGATTATGTAAAAGTTATGACAGCAGGAGAAGGAGGGATGGTTATAACTGATGATGAGAATTTATATAAACAGGCAGAATGGTATCATGACCATGGTCATCCACATCTTCACGGAGTAGGAAGAGGAGATGAAAAGAGAATGAGGGATGGATTTAATTTCAGAATGAATGAAATACAGGGAGCGATTGGTCTTGCACAGGTGAGAAAATTACCTGAAATAATAAAAAGACAGAGAGAAAATAAAAATAAAATAAAAGAAGGGATAAAAAATATTGAAGGGATTGAGTTTAGAGAAATTCTTGACCCTGACGGTGATATAGCAACTTTTTTAACAATTTATCTTCCAGATAAAGAAAAGGCAGAGAAATTTAAAAAAGAAATTAAGAAAAATGGAATAAATCCAGCAACACTTAATTACTGGCATTATACAGCAAATGTTGAAATGTG
>CAZRDZ010000105.1:0-3926 GCA_964599135.1 uncultured bacterium | reverse complement strand
ACTTCAATTCCTTCAAAACCAATCTCTTTTGCTTTATAAAATTTCTCTTCAATTGTCTCCCCTGGCAAAAGTCCCAATTGAGTTCCTATTTTCATTCCTCCCTTCTTTTTCAACATTTATTTATATACCATCCTATTTAAAAGTCAAATTTTTTTACTCAAACATTACATATTTTTCTTTTTATTGTAAAATAAATTTCAAAATGAGAACAGGTGCTCATATCTGGATAGGGAAAGGACTTGATGAAACAATAAAAATAATTGATTATCTGGAATGTGATTGTTTCCAGATTTTTTTGCACAACCCGAGAAGTTGGGAAAGAAAAAAAAGAAATAAAGAAGAAGTTGTAAAATTTAAAAAAGAAATAAAAAAAAGAAAAATATTCCCTTTTGTTATCCATATGCCTTACCTTTTAAACCTTTCTTCCAGTGATAAAAAAATATTTAAAAGGTCTGTTAATCTCTTTGAAAGAGAAATTGAAGAGGCAGAGGAATATTCTGCTGATTATTATGTAATACATCCTGGAAGCAACCCTGATAGAAAAAAGGGGCTTAAAAATCTCTGTAGTGTTTTTAAAAATTTCAAAAGTAGAAAAATAAAAATACTTGTGGAAAATACATCTGGTTCTGGAAACCATCTATGTGGAAATCTGGATGAATTCAAATATATTCTTGAAAGGGTTGAAAATACTTGCTTTTGTTTTGATACTGCTCATGCTTTTCAATATGGATATAAATTGAATTCTGAAAATGGATTTAATGAAATGGTTGAAAAAATTGAAAAAAATTCTCTTTTGAATTATATTTTATTAATACATGCTAATGATTCACTTACAAAACAGGGCTCTAAAATTGACAGACATCAACATATTGGAAATGGCTATATTGGAATAAAAGGATTTGAACTGTTGATAAGACATCAATATTTTGGTAATTTACCTTATATAATTGAGACACCAAAAGAGACAATTGGGCAGGACAAAAGAAATCTGAAAATCTTAAGGCAAATAGGAGTAAAGTATGGAAAAATATGATTTTGAGAAAATTGAAAAAAAATGGCAGGAAAAATGGGAGAAAAATAATATATTCAAAGCAAAATTTAAACCAGAACAAAAGAAATTTTATATCCTTGAAATGTTCCCATATACATCTGCTCAAATCCATATGGGACATGTAAGAAATTACACAATAGGAGATGTTGTTGCAAGATATAAAGTAATGAATGGATACAACATTTTACATCCAATTGGCTATGATGCTTTTGGGCTTCCTGCTGAAAATGCTGCTATAAAACATAAAATACAACCAAAAGAATGGACATATAAAAATATTGAAACAATAAGAAAACAGTTGAAAAAACTTGGTATATCATATTGCTGGGAAAGAGAAGTAATAACCTGCTCTCCTGAATATTACAAATGGAATCAGTATTTTTTCATTCAGTTTTTTAAAAAAAACCTTGTCTATAAAAAAGAAGCACCTGCTAACTGGTGTCCATCCTGTCAAACAGTTCTTGCAAATGAACAGGTTATAGATGGTAAATGCTGGAGATGTGGAAGTGAAGTTGAACAGAAAATGCTAAATCAATGGTTTATCAAAATAACTGATTATGCTGAAAGATTGCTTGATTTTTCTGGTATAAAGAACTGGCCTGAAAGAGTTATAATTATGCAGAAAAACTGGATAGGTAAAAGTATCGGATGTGAAATTGATTTTGAAATCCCCGGGTTAAATGAGAACTTAAAAGTTTTTACAACAAGACCGGATACACTTTTTGGATGCACATATTTAGTTGTATCACCTCACCATCCTATAGTTGAAAAAATAATAAAAAATTCAAAAAAGGGTGAAGAAATTAAAAACTTTGTCAATAAAATTAAAAAGCAGGGATTAACGGTTCAGGAAGTTTTAAAAACAGAAAAAGAAGGGATTGATACTAAAATTTATGGAATTAATCCTGTTAACGGGGAAAAAGTTCCTGTCTGGATAGGAAATTATGTTCTTATGGAATATGGAACAGGAGCAATTATGGCTGTTCCTGCTCACGACCAGAGGGACTTTGAATTTGCTGAAAAATACAATCTTCCAGTTAAAATAGTAATAAAAAATCCTGAATGGGAAAAAATTCCAGAAAATCTTCAAAGTGCGTATGAAGGAGAAGGGACACTTGTAAATTCTGGAAATTTTGATGGAGTTGAAAGTGAAAAGGCAAAGTGGGAAATAACAAAATTTCTTGAAAACAAAGGTAAAGGGAAAAAATCAGTTAATTATAGATTAAGGGATTGGTGTATTTCAAGGCAGAGATACTGGGGAACTCCAATACCTGTAATATACTGTGAAAAATGTGGTATTGTCCCTGTTCCTGAAGACCAACTTCCTGTTAAACTGCCTGAAAATATTGAAATTACAGGGAAAGGAGAATCTCCACTTAAAAATGTCTCTGAATTTGTAAAATGCAAATGTCCTGTCTGTGGAGCAGACGCTGAAAGAGAGACAGATACAATGGATACTTTTGTTGATTCCTCCTGGTATTTTTTAAGATACGCTTCTGAAAAGACATCTGATAAACCATTTGTAAAAAGAGAGGTAAATTACTGGATGCCAGTTGACCAGTATATTGGCGGAATAGAGCATGCTATCTTACATCTTCTTTATAGCAGATTTTTTGTAAAAGTTCTTAAAGACACTGGATATATTGATTTTGAAGAGCCATTTGAAAACTTATTATGCCAGGGAATGGTAGTCAAAGATGGAAGTAAAATGTCAAAATCAAAAGGTAATGTTGTTGACCCTGAAGATATAATAAAAAAATATGGAGTTGACACTTTGAGATTATTTATACTTTTTGCAGCCCCTCCTGAACTTGACCTTGAATGGAGTGAAAAAGGAATTGAAGGTTGCTGGAGATTTATAAACAGAATATGGAGAACCGATAACGAGATAAGAAACTACAAAAATGAAAAAGGAGAAAAAGATAAAGAAGTTGAGATTATGATAAACAAGACAATCAAAGGTGTGACAGAAGATATTGAACAGGACTTTCATTTCAATACAGCAATAGCAAAAATGATGGAGTTTCTAAATTTTCTGAATAAAAAAATATCAGAAAGAAATATCTCTAAAAAATTGCTTGACAATGTCTGGAAAAAATTTATAAAAATTCTTTCTCCGTTTGCTCCTCATTTAAGTGAAGAACTCTGGGAAAAAAATGGTGGAAAAGAATTTATTTATTTTCAAAAGTGGCCTGAATATAAAGAGGTGAAAACAGAGGGAGATATAATTACAATTGCTGTTCAGGTAAATGGGAAATTAAGAGGAACTGTAAATGTCCCTTCAGGAATTGATAAAGAGGAAATTTTTAGAAAAATTGTTGAAGATGAGAAAATTTCCAGATGGATTGAAGGAAAAGAGGTAATAAAAAAGATTTATGTTCCTGGTAAAATTTTCAATATTGTTGTAAAGAATTGACCTTCTGGGAAACCATAATTTGACTACAAATAGAGAGGAAAGAAAAAGCCCCGATTTGCTCAGGCAAATCGGGGCAAATAATTTACACTCTATGCTTCTTCTTTTTTCTCTTCTCCACTTCCTGTTGTTTCTTCTCCTTTTTCTGTTTCCTCTTCCTTTTTTTCCTCCTTTTCCTTCTTTTCCTCTTTCTCTTTTTCCTTCTTTTCTTCTATTCTGTCTTTTATATCACTTATTCCTGCAGCAATCGCTATAATCCCACCTAAAACAAGAAAAACAACTATTCCACCACCAACAAACCATAAAGCCGCTTTTCCAAGAGGACCTGGTCCAGCCAGAAGAATTCCTACAATTATCGCCACAATTCCACCTATCAATGCTCCCACTTTTTCCTCCTTTTTAATATTTTTCTTTAAAAAATACTTTTAATTATAATAAAACACTAAAAAATTTTTGTCAACT
>CAZRDZ010000104.1:0-4023 GCA_964599135.1 uncultured bacterium | reverse complement strand
TTATATTTCGTCTACTTCAACATATTTAGCAAGTATATCATCAACAGGAACAATAATATACTTTTCTCCTTCAAAAGTAATTTCTGTCCCTGAAAAGTCCTTGTAAATTACTTTATCCCCTATCGCTATCTGTTCCTGTGCTCCGGATGAGATAGCAATTACTTCTCCTTCTTTTGGTTTCTCTTTTGCTGATTCTGGGATTATTATTCCTCCTTCTGTTTTTTCTTCTTTTTCTTCCTCAATTTTAATCAGAACATA
This sequence comes from uncultured bacterium, assembly GCA_964599135.1. Lineage (GTDB taxonomy): Bacteria > Ratteibacteria > UBA8468 > B48-G9 > JAFGKM01 > JAGGVW01. The sequence continues at coordinate 3,765 of CAZRDZ010000104.1, read as the reverse complement.
ATTATTAATCGGCTGAATCTTTCTCTTCATACCTACCTCCTTTTATTTGTTTATTCCAAGTAAACTATCAAGTTTATTTTTGTCAAAACCAACAACTATTTTACCATTTATTTCTGTTTGTGGCACTCCCATCTGTCCACTTTTTCTTACAAGGCGTTCTGCTTCTCTTTCGTCTTTTGATATATCAACCTCTTTAAAAGGTATTCTGTGCTGCCTTAAATATGACTTTACTGTTGAACACCATGGGCAATTCGGGGAAGTATAAACAATTACATTTTTAAATTTTCTCTTTTCTCCTGCTTTCAATGGTGCATCATAAAGAAGCATCTGATAATACTGTTTATTCTGAACTCCATAGATTATTTTAGATATTTTCCCGTTTTTTACTGTAACAACCGCAGGAACTGTGTTTATACCGAAAAGAGGGTGGATATCCCTTACTTCTGAAGCATTAACAGAAAAAACTTCTAAATCTTTATTTTCTCTCTTTATCTCTTCAAATATTTTAACCACATTTTTACTTTTCTCTGATTTATTTGTATAAAAAATAAGTATGAAAAAGATTTTTTCTTTTTTAATTTGATTGAAATGTTCAAAATTTTTTACTTCCTCAATCATTTCCCCTTCCTCTTTTCATAATATAATTGAGTTTCTCCCAGATTTTTTTTATACTTTCAGAGGCATCTCCATTTGAAAATTCAACAACTGAAAGTCCTTTTATCTGAGCATATGTAATTTCTTTATCATAAGGGATTTTTCCAAGAAAAAAAATCCTATAATTTTTAGCCATATCTTCAATTTTTTCTGTCATTTCTTCATTCAGGTCATATTTATTAACAATAACTCCACAGGGTATTCCAAAATGAAAAATAACTTTTAAGACCCTTTCAAAATCATGTATACCTGAAACAGTTGGCTCTGTTACTATAACTGCAAAATCAGCACCTGTTAAAGATGATATTACAGGACATCCTGTTCCCGGTGCTCCATCAACAATTGCTTTATTTCTTCCTGTTTTTTCATATATCTGGCTACATTTATTTCTGACAAGTGTAACAAGTTTACCTGAATTTTCTTCTGCAACACCAAGTTTAGCATGAGACATTGGACCAAATCTTGTTTCAGAAACAAACCATTTCCCATTTATTGCATCTTCTTTTTTTATCGCATCAAATTCACAAACATAAAAACAGGTTCCACATCCTTCACAGGCAATAGGGTCTATTTCAAACTTATCTTCTTTTCTTTTTATCGCTGAAAACCTGCAGACATCATAACACTTTCCACAGCCGACACATTTTTCCTTTTCAATTTCAACTTTCACACTTCCACTAAAAAAGCCACTTTCAACCACTTCTGGTTTTAAAATAAGATGAAGGTCAGCAGCATCAACATCACAATCAGCAAAAATACTGTTTTCAGAAAGTGCAGCAAAAGAAGCGACTATTGATGTTTTACCAGTTCCACCTTTCCCGCTTATTATTACAATTTCTTCTGCCTTTTTACTCCTGACTGAATAATCCATTTTCTTTTCAATTTTTTCTCTTTCCTCAATTTTTTCAATTTTTCTTTTTGCTTTCCTTTCTTTCCCTGCTATTTCAACAATCTTTTTAGATAATTCTTCAAATAGTTTTCTGTAATCTGGATTTTTTTCAACAACAATTTCTCCTTTTGAATACAATTTAGCAATTTCAATATCATCAGGTATCTCTCCAATTATTTCAATTTCTTCTTTCCCGCAGTAGTTTTTTAAATCATCATTCATATATTCTGCTCTGTTAACAATTACAACTGGCTCTTTACCAATTTCTCTTGTCATTTCCACTGCAAGTTTTAAATCATTTATACCAAAAGGGGTTGGGTCAGTAACAAGAACAACAAGGTCTGCATCTCTTACTGTTTCAACAACTGGACAACTTGTCCCCGGGGGAGAATCAAGTATATTTATCCCTTCTTTTATATTTTCTTTAACTTTTTTTACAAGGCGGGGACTCATTCCCCCTTCTGCTGTTTCAAGTAAAGCATAGTAAACATTTATTTCTCCACTTTTTCCATATAACAACTGCCCAATTTTTTTCTCTTTTTCCTCTATCGCATCAACAGGACACACAACTTTACACGCACCACAACTATGGCATAATTCAGGGAAGAACAAAATTTTCTTCTTTATCATAGCAATTGCATTATAATTACAGACACCAACACATTTTCCACACTTAATACATTTATTCTCATTAACCCTGTATGGAGAAAAAAGTGTAATTTCTTCTTCTTTTTCAATTTCTGGTTTTAAAAAAAGATGCCCATTTGGTTCTTCAACATCACAATCAAGATATGTTATTTTCTTCCCGCTTTTTGATAAAATCCATGCAATATTTGTTGAGATAAATGTTTTACCAGTTCCACCTTTCCCGCTTGATATTGCTATCTTCAATTTTTCCATTTTATACCTTATGCAGTAAGATAGACAGAAAAAACTTCAAATTTCAACAACTTTCCACAACACCACTTCTTTTTACCATCTTCCTCTTCCTCCTCCTTTTCCTCTGCCTCTACCCATTCCTCTTCCAAAGCCACCACCTCTTCTACCCATACCTCTTCCCATTCCACCTCCAAAGAATGGACCTTGAAAAGGAGGGAAAAAGGGCTGATTTACATTCTGGTTCACAGCAGGAATTTGCTCTGGAATTATTGCTCCTTTTGGACAGACAGACGCACATCTTCCACAACCAATACATCTGCTTTTATCTATTTCTGCTTTCCCATCAATTATTTTAATAGCACCAGCAGGACAAACAGAAACACACTTTTTACATCCAATACATTTTTCTTTATTAACTTTAAACATTTTTATCACCCTCCTTAATAAAATTTAAAATCTCACATCTGTTTAAATATGTATCATGCAAACACTCTGTTAAAATTTTTCTCCTGAATTTAAAATTCTTTTCTTCAACCTCTTTTATAATGTCTTTAAGAGACATATTTGAAAGTTCCCATAATGGATAATCTCTCTTATAATGCTTTGGATAAATAGAAAATATCCCTCCCTTTTTTAATATTCTGTAAACTTCCCCATACACCTTCTCTCTCCCTTCTTTATTTAAGTAATGTAACATATCATAACACATTACAAAATCAGATATTTCTTTTCTCATAGGTAAATTTGTTTCTACATTTACAAATTCTATATTTTTTAGATTATATTCTCTGGCAATTTGTTTCACTTTTTCAATCGCTCCTTTATCTTTATCAACAGCAAAAACTTTTCCCTTTTCCCCAACAAATTTTGCAGCGAGTATGGAATAATGCCCTTCTCCACATCCAAAGTCAACAACTTTAAATCCTTTCTTTAAACCAACTTCCATAAAAAAATCTATTCCTTTCTTTTCAAACCAGAGAGCAACATCATTTCCCATTTTATCTCTTCCAGTAATTTTGAGCCATTTCCATAAACTTCATCCTCTCTTCAGGAGTCATCTCAACTACTTCTACTTTAACATTCGCTTCTTGAAATTCTTTTTTCACAGCCATTTCTATGCTCTGTATCAGATATTCTCTTATAGGGACGGTGTAAAATGGAACCCTCAATTCAACAGAAACATCTTTATCTTCTACATTTATATCTCCAATCATTCCCAGTTGAAATAATGTTCGGTTAATTTCAGGATGTTCAATTTCTTTAATAATTCTTTCTATCTTTTCTTTCTCCATTTTTTCTCCTTATATAAACTTATAAGAATATTTTTATACTGTATTACTTGC
>CAZRDZ010000103.1:0-4105 GCA_964599135.1 uncultured bacterium | reverse complement strand
ATGTCTTTTTTTCCATTAACTAAAATTTCGGCAGGTCTTCTTCTGCTATTATAGTTTGAGGACATACTGAAACCATAAGCACCACAACTTCCTATTATTATTAAATCACCTCTTTTTATATCCTTATGTATTAAAACATCTTTCCCGAGAAAGTCACCACTTTCACATACAGGTCCAACAACATCCATTTTTATTTTTTTACTCTTTCTTTTAAAATAAGGAATTATTTTATGATAACTCCCATATAAAGCAGGTCTTATAAGGTCATTCATTCCAGCATCAACAACAAGAAATGTCTTATCTTTTCTTTTTTTAACATATAAAACTTCTGTTATAAGAATACCAGTATTGCCAACAATAAATCTTCCAGGTTCAAGTATGAGTTTTTTTATTTTAAGTTTTCTTAAAAACTCACATATTTTCTTCCCAAAATTTTCCATCGGTTCAACTTTATCTTTTTCAGAATAAGGAATCCCAAAACCACCACCTAAATCAATTATTTCTGGATAAAACTTAATTTCTTTTATAAACTGTTTAACTTTTTTAAGTGCTTCAATGTAAAAAGAGACATTTTTAATCTGAGAGCCAATATGAAGATGAAAACCAGCAAGTTTTGCATATTTATTTTTCTTTGAATTTTTTATAATTTTTTTCGCTGTTTTAAAGTCAAGTCCAAACTTTGTTTCTTTCTTTGATGTTTTTATATAATGGTGAGTATCAACATCAAGGTCAAGATTTAACCTTATGTTATACAATACTTCTCTTTTATATTTTTTCCCGTATTTTTCTATTATCCCGATTTCCTCTTCATTCTCCACATTAAAACAATATATTTTCTTTTTTATTGCAAATTCTATTTCTCTTTCTGTTTTTCCCACACCTGCAAAAACAATCTTATCTCCACTGAAACCAGTTATTAATGCTCTTCTTAATTCTCCTTCTGAAACAACATCAGCACCAAAACCATTCTCCTTCATTATTTTTAAAAGATTTATATTTGAATTTGCCTTTATGGAATAACAGACAAGAGTGGGAAAGGAAGAAAATGCCTTTTTGAAACTATTTATCTGTTTTAGAATATAATTATAACTGTAAACATATAAAGGAGTTCCATATTTTTCAACAAGTTTTTTCACATCAATATTTTCTGCAAAAAATTTATTCCTTTTATAAACAAAAAATTTATCAAAAATTATTTCAACTTCCTTTTCCATTTTTTTATTTCTTTTTTTACATTTTTAAGAGAAGTAGAGCCATCTGAAACTTTTGAATTAATTGAATTTTTAAAATCTAAAATTTCTTTAATATCATTTGAAAATTTAGAAGAAAACTTCTTAAATTCTTTAACTTCTAACTCTCTTAATTTTCTATTTTTCTCCAGACAATATCTTACAATATTTCCAGTAATGTTGTGGGCTTTTCTAAAAGGCACTCCTTTTTTAACAAGATATTCAGCAATATCAGTTGAAAGGGTAAAATCAGAAATTTTATTTTCTATAACCTTTTTGTTAAACTCTATTTCAGGCACAGACAGAATTAAAATTTTAAGAATTTTAAAAACATCCTCTATTATCGGAAAAAACAATCGCTTATCTTCCTGTAAATCCCTGTTGTATGACATTGGAAGTCCTTTAAGAAGAGTAAGAAGTCCTGTAAGATGTCCTATAGAAGAAGCACTTTTTCCTCTAATAAGTTCAAAAATATCAGGATTTTTTTTCTGGGGCATAATACTTGAACCAGTTGTAAATTTATCAGGAAGTTGAATAAATTTAAATTCTTCTGTATTCCATATTATTATATCCTCTGAAAATCTTGAAAGATGAAGCATTAAAATCACACAATCAGTGCAGACATCAATTATAAAATCTCTATCAGCAACTGTATCATAAGAGTTCTCAGAAATTGAGGAAAAATTAAGAATTTCAGCCAGGTATTTTCTGTCAATCGGTAAAGAAGTCCCACAACAGGCACAACTTCCAAGTGGTAAAACATCCAGATTTTTGTAAGTATTTTCAAATCTTTTCCTGTCTCTCTCCAGCATCTCAACAAAAGCAAGAAAATAATGAGAAAGAAGGATGGGTTGGCTCTGTTGAAGATGTGTATATCCTGGAATTACTATATCTAAACTCTTTTCTGCTTTATCAACAAAAACTTTTTGTAGTTTTTTAATTTTATCAATTATTTCTTTAACCTTATCCCTTAAGTAAAGTTTTTCATCAAGAACAATCTGGTCATTCCTTGACCTTGCAGTATGAAGTTTCTTCCCTTTTTCTCCAACCAGTTCAATTAATCTTCTTTCAATTGCACTATGAATATCTTCGTCTGTTTTTTTAAATTCAAATTTATTATCCTTAAATTCTTTCTTTATTTTTTTCAATCCACCAATTATTTTCTCTCCATCTTTTTTTTCTACAATTCCACATTTGACAAGCATTTTTGTATGAGCAATACTTCCTTCAATGTCATAAAGGGCAAGTTCTTTATCAATATCAACTGAAGAAGTGAAATCAATCAATTCCTTACTTGCTTCTTCTTTAAATCTTCCTTCCCAGACATATTTCATTTTTTCCCCTTGATTTTTTTATTTTATCAGAAGTATTATAATAAAGCAATGGGAAATTGGAGGAAAATATAATGGGAAAGGGTTTAATAATAGTAGAATCGCCAACAAAGGCAAAAACAATAAGCGGAATTCTTGGAAAAGAATATATAATTACTGCAACAATGGGGCACATAAGAGACCTGCCTCAAAAAGAGTTTGGAGTTGATATTGAAAAAAACTTTAAACCAAAATATGCAATCCTTCCAGGAAAAAGAAAGGTTGTTGCCAGAATAAAAAAACTAACTGAAAAAGCAGATGAAATTTTTATGGCAACTGATGAGGACAGAGAAGGAGAAGCAATTGCATGGCATACAACAATTGCTATTGGAAAAAAAATAGATGAAGTTAAAAGAGTTGCTTTTCACGAAATAATACCTGAAGCAGTAAAAAAATCATTTAAAAATCCAAGAAAAATATCCATTGACCTTGTAAATGCACAACAGGCAAGAAGAATACTGGATAGAATTGTTGGATATACTTTAAGCCCGCTTCTGGGGAAATATCTTGAAAGAGGTCTTTCAGCAGGAAGAGTCCAGTCAGTTGCTCTCCGTCTCATTGTTGAAAGAGAAGAAGAAATAGAAAATTTTGTTCCCAAATTATATTTTATTATAAAAGCAGAGGTTGAAAAGAACGGGCATAAAATTTATTTTACACTAACTGAAATTGATGGAGAAAAAACAGAAAAAAGCATTGATGATAAAAAAGCAGAGGAAATAATTGAACAGTTAAAAGCAGGAAAACTTACTGTCTCTGATAAAAAAGAAGAAGTAAAAAAAGTAATACCTTTTCCACCTTTTATAACAAGCACATTACAGCAGGAAAGTTCAATCAAACTTGGCTTTCCCTCATCAAAAACAATGTTTCTGGCACAACAATTATATGAAGGGATTGATATAGAAGGCAAAAATGTCGGTCTTATAACCTATATGAGAACTGATTCTCCATCAGTTGCAAAACAGGCACAGAATTCCGCTTTAAAATTTATAAAGGAAAACATTGGCTATGAATATATTCCAGAAAAACCCAATACATACAGAGCAAGAGCAAAAGTAGCCCAGGAGGCACATGAAGCAATAAGACCAACTTATGTTTATAATACTCCTGAAAAAGTAAAAAAATATTTAAATTCTAACCAGTTTAAACTTTATGATTTAATATGGAAAAGGTTTGTAGCAAGTCAGATGAGACCAGCCGAGATTAAAAATATAAAAGTAGTGGCAGAAAATGGGAAGTATAAGTTTTTATCAGAAAGAAATGAAATAACATTTGATGGATTTATGAAAATATGGCCTGTTAAGATAGAGAAAGGTCAGGTTGGACTTGAAAAGATAGAGAAAGGAGAAGAATTAAATGTAATAGAATATAGAAAAGAGCGACATCAAACAAAACCACCACCCAGATATACAGAAGCAACTTTAATAAAAACACTTGAAAAATATGGAGTTGGGAGACCTTCAACTTATGCTCCAACAATTTCAACACTTTTCTCAAGAGGATATATAA
>CAZRDZ010000102.1:0-4149 GCA_964599135.1 uncultured bacterium | reverse complement strand
GATTTTTTACAGATTAAGAAAACAGTTGAGAATGAAAAAATTCCCTGTGTTTTTGTAAGAGGAAATCATGATATAGAAATGAATAAATTTTTGAAAATTTCAGGGAAAGCATCTGCTCCTCTGGAATATGGAAAATATATATTTTTTCCCTTTCACGATAATTACAGAAATGATAACAGGTGCTATAGAAAAGAAGAAGAAATTGAAAAATTCAGAAGTTTCTGTCAGAAAAATAAAGATAAAATAATTATTCCCATCCAGCATAACACTGTTTATCCAGAAATTGAAGCAGATTATCCTTATAACATTGAAAATTCAGAAGAGATTTTAAAATTATATAGAGAATGTAATGTAGTTGTTTCAATTAGTGGTCATTACCACAGAGGATTGAAAGAAAGAGAGTATAATGGGATTTATTTTTTGACCTTACCTGCTTTATGTGAATTCCCTTTTTCATATTATATTGTTGAATTAAATGAAAAAATAAAGTTTATTCAAAAGTCATTATATATAAAACATAAATTTCCTCTGATTGATTTTCATTGTCATACTGAGTTTGCATATTGTGGAGAAAATGTTGAAAGCAAAAAAAATATTGAAAGAGCAAAACTTTTTGGTCTTGATGGACTTGTTTTAACAGAGCATTCAGGGCATCTTTATTTATCTCCTGATGATTACTGGCATTACAAATTTGTTGATGGTATTGACATTCTTTATAAGGCAAAAAAAGAGAAAAAAGATAGGATGGATGAATTTAAAAAGAAAATACTCCCTCTTAAGAATGGATATGTTAAAGTTGGTATGGAAGTTGAGAGTGATAAAAACGGTAATATAACACTCTTACCAGAGGATAAAGAAGGAATTGATTATTTACTTGGTGCAGTTCATTTTATCCCGGACGAGTATATGGTTAGCGAAAGGAAGATTAAAGAAGGATTTCTAAAATTTACAGAGTTTCTTTGTAAAAACAACATTGACATTCTTGCTCATCCTTTGAGGTTTTTTATCAGAGACAGGATAGAAGTTCCGAAAGATATTTATGGTGATGTTATAAAAATTTTAAAGAGATATAATGTGGCTGCTGAATTGAATTTTCATACCAATCAGCCAGACCCATTATTTTTTGAAAAATGTGTTGAAAACGGAATTAAAATTTCTCTTGGTTCTGATTCTCATAATTTACTTGAAGTTGGTGAATTTTCAAAGCATATTGAATTTTTGAAAAAGATAGATTCCCACATAGAGAAATTTTTATATAGATGGACTTGATATATAAATAAAATAAAGGTATTATATTTAACTACATAAGCAAATATTTCCTGTAAATAAAAGGAGGAACTGATGGGAAAATATATTTATTTTTTTGGTGGAGGGAAAGCAGAAGGAAGAGGAGATATGAAAGATTTACTTGGTGGAAAAGGAGCAGGATTGGCTGAAATGACTAATGCAGGAATTCCAGTCCCGCCGGGTTTTACAATTACCACAGAAATGTGCACTTATTATTATCAACACAACGGAAAATTTCCAGATGACTTTGACCAGCAGTTGAATGAGTATCTTAAAAAACTTGAAGAAGTTACAGGAAAAAAATTTGGTTCTTCTGAGAATCCACTTCTTGTTTCTGTCAGATCCGGGGCAAAAATTTCTATGCCAGGTATGATGGATACAATATTAAATCTGGGACTTAATGATGAAGTTGTTAAAGGACTTGCTAAAAATTCAGGTGATGAAAGATTTGCGTATGATGCATATAGAAGATTTATTCAGATGTTCGGAAATGTTGTTATGGGTATTGATAAAAATAAATTTGAGAAATATCTTGAGGAGAAAAAGAAAGAAAGAGGAGTTGAATACGATTCTGAATTAACCGCTGATGACTTAAAAGACCTTGTTGAAAAATTCAAACAGGTTTACAAAGAAGAAACTGGAGAAGATTTCCCTCAGGACCCAATGGTTCAATTGAAAATGGCAATTGAAGCGGTTTTTAAATCCTGGAATAATCCAAGAGCAATAACATATAGAAAAATAAATAAAATCCCTGATGACCTTGGGACTGCTGTAAATATTGTAACTATGGTTTTTGGAAATATGGGAGATGATTCAGGAACAGGGGTTGGATTTACAAGAAACCCATCTACAGGAGAGGAAGAATTTTATGGAGAATATCTTACAAATGCTCAGGGAGAAGATGTTGTTGCAGGAATAAGAACTCCAAAACCAATAAGTGAACTTGAAAAGGAAATGCCAGAGGTTTATAAACAGTTGAAAGAAATCACCAAGCGACTTGAGAAACATTACAGAGATGTTCAGGATTTTGAATTTACAATTGAGAAAGGGAAATTATATATGCTTCAAACAAGAACAGGGAAAAGAACACCTCTGGCAGCGGTAAAAATAGCAGTTGATATGGTTGAAGAAGGGTTGATTACAAAGGAAGAAGCGATAATGAGAGTAGAACCATCACAGATTGACCAGTTGCTCCATCCTATAATTGACCCAAAGGTAAAAGTTGAACCAATTGCTAAAGGACTTCCTGCTTCTCCAGGAGCAGCAAGTGGAAAAGTTGTATTTACTGCTGATGATGCAGAAGAAAAAGCAAAAGAAGAACCAGTTATTTTAGTAAGGGTTGAAACATCTCCAGATGATATTCACGGTATGAATGCAGCGAAGGGGATTTTGACAAGTAGAGGAGGGATGACTTCCCATGCTGCTGTTGTTGCAAGAGGAATGGGAAAGCCCTGTGTTGTTGGATGTGGAGAACTTCTGGTTGATGAAGAAAACAAAGTTATAAAAGTGAAAGATAAAGAAATAAAAGAAGGTGATTGGATTACAATTGACGGTGGAACAGGAAATGTTATGCCTGGCCAAATTCCAACGGTTGAAGCAGGAATAACAGGAGAATTTGAAAAATTGATGGAATGGGCAGATGAAATTAGAAAGATAGGAGTGAGAACAAATGCTGACACACCACCTGATGCAAAAAAAGCAAGGGAATTTGGAGCAGAAGGTATTGGACTTTGTAGAACTGAACATATGTTTTTTGCTCCTGAAAGGTTACCTATTGTCCAGGAAATGATAATGGCAGAAACAGAAGAAGAGAGAAGGAAAGCACTTGATAAACTTTTACCTTTCCAGAAAGATGACTTTAAAGGGATATTTAAAGAAATGGCAGGACTTCCTGTTATTATCAGAACTCTTGACCCTCCTTTGCATGAATTTTTACCCAAGAGAGAAGAACTTATGGTAGAAATTGCTTTGATGAAGGAAAAAGGTGAAGACCCGAAGAAAATAGAAGAAAAAGAAAAAATTTTAGCAAGAGTGGAACAACTACATGAATTTAATCCTATGCTTGGTCATCGTGGTTGCCGTCTTGGGATAACCTATCCTGAAATTACTGAAATGCAGGCAAGAGCGATTATGGAAGCGGCCTGTGAACTTAAAAAAGAAGGGGTTGAAGTTATACCTGAAATAATGATACCACTTGTAGGAAATGTGAATGAATTGAGAAACCAGAAAGAAGTGGTTGTAAAAGTGGCAGAAGAAGTTATGGAAAAATATGGAGTGAAAGTAAAATATATGGTTGGAACAATGATTGAAATTCCAAGAGCAACAGTAACAGCAGACCAGATTGCAGAAGAAGCAGAATTTTTCTCTTTTGGAACAAACGATTTAACACAGATGACACTTGGATTTAGCAGAGATGATGTTGCAAAATTCCTTCCGATTTATATTGATAAAAAGATTATAAAAGATGACCCATTTATGACACTTGACCAGGAAGGAGTTGGACAACTTGTAAAGATAGCAATTGAAAAAGGGAGGAAAACAAATCCTTCTCTTGAAATTGGAATATGTGGAGAACACGGTGGAGACCCTGAAAGTGTTAAGTTCTGTCATAGAGTTGGTATGAATTATGTCTCCTGTTCTCCTTATAGAGTTCCAGTTGCCCGACTTGCAGCAGCTCAGGCGGCAGTGGAAGAAAAAATTTCTCAAAAGTAAAAATTTAATGATGAAGTGGTTGTGAATGAGGCAATTTATACCTTTGATTTGCAGAAGGATTTGTGGTATTATCTATAAGGGGAAGGGAAAAGTTGTTAACTTTAAAATTAGTTAGTGGAGTGGGCTTTTCTTTATGGATACAAAAAAAAC
>CAZRDZ010000101.1:0-4155 GCA_964599135.1 uncultured bacterium | reverse complement strand
GAGATTTTCTTCATTTCAAGATAGTTTTTCCCCTTTTTCACATCAACTTTTATTGGAACATCAAGTTTTACGCAATTTTCCATTATGTTTTTGACTATTTTATAAACTTTTTCCTGCTCCCCCTTCTCCACCTCAAAAACAAGTTCATCGTGTATCTGGAGAATCATTTTGCTTTTTAGCCCACTTTTTTTAAATTCTTCATAGATTTTTACCATTGCAAGTTTTATTATATCTGCTGAAGTTCCCTGAATAGGCATATTTATTGCTGCTCTTTTGGCAAATTCTTTCAAGTTTTTATTTGGACTTTTTATTTCAGGAATATATCTTCTCCTTCCAAAAATTGTCTCTACATATCCATTTTTTTCAACTTTTTTAATTGTTTTTTCAATATATTTTTTTACTCCTTTAAATTTTTCAAAATAATTTTTTATGAAAATTGATGCCTCTTCAACAGGCATATTCAATTCTCTTGAAAGCCCATAAGGACTTATTCCATAAATAACCCCAAAATTTATTGTTTTAGCAATTCTCCTTAAGTTTTTCTTATCAGATTCTTTAAGTATCAGTGGTGAAAATAAAGAATTATGAGGGAAAAGTATTTCTGCTGTTTCCTGATGTATATCTTTCCCATTTACAAATGCTTCAACAAGGTATTTATCCAGAGAGAAGTGTGCAAGAATTCTCAGTTCAATCTGATTGTAATCAAAAGAAAAAAGATAATGATTGCCTTCACAGATGAATGCCTTTCTTATTTTACTCCCAATTTCAGTTCTTATAGGAATGTTTTGAAGATTTGGATTGCTACAACTCAACCTCCCTGTTGTTGTGGATATCTGGTTAAAAGTCGGGTGAATTCTCCCATTTTTCACAAAAGGAAGCAGTCCATCCACATATGTAGATTTCAACTTTGATAATTCTCTAAACTGTAAGAGTAATTTTGGTAAAGGGTGAATATTTGATAATTCCTGTAAAACATTTGTATCTGTTGAGTAAGTTGTTTTTAATTTTTTCTTTGGCGGGAGTTTTAATTTTTCAAAAAGTATTTTTGATAGTTGCTGTGGCGAGTTTATATTAAACATTTCTCCTGCTTCAAGAAAAATTTGATTTTCAAGTTTCTCAAGTTTTTCTCCAATGTTTTTTGATAATTCGTTTAAATACTCTATGTTAACTTTTATTCCATTATTTTCCATCCATATAAGTACTTCCATCAGAGGTAATTCAATTTCATAGTAAAGATATTCCATTTTCATATCTTTTATTATCTTTTTATATTTTTCAACTGTTCTAAATATATCGTCATTTATAACTTTGCCTGTTAGATATTCAGCAAGAGAAATATCAAAGATTTTATTTTTTACTTCTATTTTTTTATTGTAAAGGTCTTTTAATTTGCTTTTCAGATTAAATCCATATAATTCAACTTCTCTGTTTTCAAAAGTTTTTTTATAATTTTCAGGATTTTTAACTAATTCTTTAAATTCAAAAATTTCTCCTGTTGAAAAGGCAATTTTTTCTTCAGAAATTGTTTCTTTTTCTATTTCAGGGAAAATTTTATATAGTTGCTCTTTCAACCTTTTAAATTCAAGTCGGGTAAATATTTCTTTAAGTTTGCCAATATCAGGAGAAGAAATTTTAAGGTTTTCAAATTTTATATCAATATCAATATTTTTATGGAGTTTTACCAGTTCTTTTGATAAAAAAGCAATTTCTCTATTCTGAATTATTTTTTCTTTCAGTTTTTCTGATTTAACTTTTTCTATATTTTCATATAATTCTTCCAGAGAAGAAAATTGATGCAGGAGTTTTAGAGCAGTTTTCTCTCCTATTCCAGGTATTCCGGGGATGTTGTCAGATGTATCTCCTGCAAGAGCAAGCAAGTCAGTAATTTTTTCAGGTGTAAGATTATATTTTTTCTTTAGATACTCAATATCTTTTATTTCGCTATTTGCTGGATTTATAATTTTTACATTTTTATCTAAAAGCTGGAGTGCATCTTTATCACCTGTTATTATAAAAACTTTGTGTTGATTTTTAAATTTCTCTGTAAATGTTGCTATTATATCATCTGCTTCATATCCAGGTATTTCAAAATATTTTATTCCTATAAGTTGAAGGATTTCTTTTATAACAGGAATTTGAGAGGAAAGTTCATCTGGCATTGGTTTCCTTTTTATTTTATAATCCTGAAATTTTTTATGTCTTAAAGTTGGTTCTTTTAAATCAAAAAATATACCTATATAACGGATTTTATATTCTTTAAGAAATTTAAATAAGGTATTAAAAAAACCAAGAATTGCGTTTGTCTGAATACCTGTTGATGTTTCAAGTTTACCAATAGCATAAAAAGACCTGTAAACAATACTACTTCCATCAACAAGATAAATTTCAGCCATTTTTTATAGTAATTATTTCTATATCAACTTTGAGTAAAGAAGGATTTGTTTTATTTCTTACCATAGAAAATTCAGAAATGTAAATTGGAAATTTTGAATTTTCTATATCTGACAAAAATTTTAAGAGTTTCTCAAGAGGTATATTCTCAATATTGAGTTTTATTTTCTCTATCTGGAAATGATTTTTTTTCTCTACTGGAAGTGGTTTTATACTTTTAACATTTGATATAAGCGAATTTTTCTCAACAATTTTCCCTGTGAAAGAAAATAAAGAGAACTTTTTTTCTGCAATTTCTTCTTTTTTTGTTCCTGTCTCTGGATTTTTTTCTTTATATTTTTCTAAAATAATCTGAAGGGTCTTGTAATCATTTTCTTTTTTGCGAATTAAACTTTCTGTTGCTTTTGTTTTTCTACTTAGAGGAGTTATTATAAATTGATATTCAAAGACAAAAACAGCCAATCCCAGAAGAATTATTAATCTTTTTTTCATTTTTTCACTTTAACGGTAAAGTTAAAATTAACTCTATTGTTTCTATCAAAAGATATACTTCCCATCTGTAAATTACAAAAATAAGTTGATTTATTTATTTCCTCTTTTACTTTTTCAAGATTTTTAAGGTTATCAATAAAGCCAGAAATGGTTAAAACATTATTTGAAAAAGATAATCTGTCAATTTCAACATTTACATCCTCAGGGAAAATATTTGTTATCTTTACAAGCATTTCCAGTATTGATGGATACTGTATGGAAATAGATGTTTCTTCTATTTGATTTAATTTTTCTTTTGCCTGGACAACGGGGTCAACAATTTTTTTCACATCAGGGAATGTCTTTCTGAATTCACTTATCATTTTTGTTTCAATTTTATCCAATTTTTGCTGTTTTTCCTTAAAGTGTCTGTAAGATATTAAAGAAGGTGATAAAAGTAAGATAAAAATTAAAAATGAAACTATATATGGAACAGAAGATATTACTTTAATGGAAGGAGAAATTAATTTTAAGGGACTAAATTTTATATTTTTATTTATTGCTTCTGAGAAGAAAAAAGGTTGTAAGTTTTCCCTTATGAAAGGGATTTTTATAAGTTTGATTTTGGTCTTATTCTCAAAATTTTCAATTTCCTTTTCTTCTCCTGTTATATAAACAGGATAGTTTTTCTCCAGAAGTATTTTATTTACTATAGAGATTATCTGGTCAGAACCCCCATTTTCAAAAATATAAGATAGACAGGAAGAGATATTTTTATTTTCAATTACATTTATAAGGATGTAAAAACTGTCAATATAAACTTCAATATAATTTGTCTCTTTTACTTTATCTTTGAAGAGAGAAAAAAGAATTTCTGTATCAACAAAAAAATATGTTTTCTTTTTATTTTTTGCGTAAGAAATTAACTTGCTATAAAAATCTTTTTTTACTCCAATCACATTTACAGAAGTTTTGTTATTCTTCCTGATAAATTTATAATCAAAAAGATAATTTTCAATTTTTTCAGGCAAGGTAGATTCAAGTTCAGAAGGCAATACCATTTTTATTTTTTTTATATCAGAGAAATCAAAAGATAATTTTCTGAATATCACATCAGGTTTGGAAAGAATGAAATTTATACTTTCAGCATTACTTTTTTCAACAAAGTCCTTAATATTTTTCTCTTCAATAAAGCCCCGTTTTTCCTCTTTATTTTTGTAAAAATAAGTTGATTTATTCCCTCTTATATAAATGTTCAGTTTTCCCATATTTTTTCTTCCTTTAAAAGTTCAA
>CAZRDZ010000100.1:0-4238 GCA_964599135.1 uncultured bacterium | reverse complement strand
ATACAGGCAGTTCCACCTTTAAGTATCGGAAATAAAGTATCTATAACTCTCTGTCCTGTCACAAGAGGAGTATCTGGTGGCAATCTTTTTTTGAAAGGTCTTTTAACCCTGACAGGCCATTTCTGAAGCATACAGAGAGAGATTACTCCATTTTCTGTCTTCAACTTTCCTATTTCTTCTTCAACAGTAAAAGAGCCCTTCTTAATCTCTGTTATTTCTCCTTTAAGTCCTGGTGGAACCATAATTTTATGAACAATCAAAGGCGTTTCCTGAACTTCTCCTATAACATCTCCACCTTCTACTTTATCTCCTTTTTTTACAACTGGATTAAATTCCCATTTTTTATTTCTATCAATAGAAGGAACATCAACCCCCCTATGGATAAAGTCACCTTTTTTCTCAATTTCAGAAAGTGGTCTCTGAACACCATCAAAAATTGTTGAAAGAAGACCTGGAGCAAGTTCAACTACCAGTGGTTGTTCAGTGCTTACAACAGGGTCTCCAACTTTAAGTCCTTCTGTTTCTTCATAAACCTGAATTGAAGCAATACCATTTTCTATTTTAATTATTTCTCCAACAAGTTTCTCATTTCCAACTCTCACAACATCAAACATTTTTGCTTTTTCCATACCTTTTGCAACTACAAGAGGACCTGAAACTTTTATTATTTCACCTTTTACCATTTTTATTCCCCTTTCATACCTGTTGCTTTCCTTATTAATTCTTCAACCATTTTATAACCCTTGCCTTCTTTTGATTTCAAACTGGGGATAACAATCAGTTTTTTTTCATCAATAAATCTGGAAAAGGCATCTTTATCAAAAATTTCTTCAGTCATAAATACAACATCTATCTCATTAAAATTCTCATTATTAAGTGTTTTTTTTGCTTGCTCTATTGAGTTAGCAGGTATTATTTCAAGCCCAAAATTCTTAAAAAACTCAATTGATGTTTCTTCTCCTATAAAAATTATTTTTCCCATAAACTTAATTATACCTCTTACAGTTATTTTTGTTCAAATCTCCAGTTGAAAATCACTCTTATAAGGATGTGATAAAATAAAAATATGAAAATAACAGAAATTTATGGAAAGGAAGAAGGGATTGAAAAGGGAAAAATTGATAGAAAAAATGGACTTTCCCATTTCACACTTAACAAAAGGGGAAGAATTGTTGCTGATGTTTTTTACCTCAATTCTTTCTCAAATCCAGTTATAATCATTCCTGGAGCAGGTTGTAATGATGAGAAGAAAAGGGTTATAATCTCAAAATTTAAATTCCTTATAAGAGAAAATTTCAGTTTAATCTTTTACAATTATCCAGATTTAAATGTTTTTTCTTTTTCAGACAACGACTTTTTTAATTATATAAAAAGATGTGTTGAAGAGATAAGGGGAGTTATTAAAACAATTGAAAATTCATCTTCTTTTTCAATAATTGGGATGAGTTTGGGAGGAATTATTGGACTTATCACAACAGGTGTTGAAGAAAAAATTGAAAAAAGTGTTATTTTTATAAGTGGAGGAAATTTTGAAATTATAACCTGGAAGGGATTTTTAAGATTTAAACTTAAAAAGGACTGTTCAAGAATTGCCTGTAAGAATATGCATAAAGTTTATAAGAAACTTCTTGATAAAAAAATGTATGATGAAATTTTGAAATTACCAAGAAAATGCTTCCTTTATGACCCTTTAACTTTCAAAGAATTTTTAAAAAATAAAAAAATTCTTATGATAAATGGTCTTTTTGATTTTATTATTCCACCTCTTTCTGCTTTTGAAATGAAAAAAGGAATGAAAAATATAAGACATATCTGGTGTCCTTCAACTCATCTTTCTTTCTTTTTCTTTTTCCCTTTTTTAAAGAAGAAAATCTTCAGGTTCCTCACCAATGAAACAGAGGATTAATTGTGGAAAATAATACTTACTTAAATAGAAAAAGAAATTTAAATTCAGATTAACTCTAAAAACATTTTTATTTTTTCTTCTATTTTCCTCATTTCTTCCAAAGGAATTGTTCCTATTTTTGAAAGAAGCCGTTTTTTAGAAATAGTTCTTATCTGATCAGACATCGCTTTTACTTCTCTTCCTTGAAAAATTATTTTAACTTCTGATGGGTATATTTTAGAAATTCTGGAAGAAAGGGGGATTACAACAACTCTATTTAAATATGGGTTTGCTCTATCAGTGCTTACAATAACAGCAGGTTTTTTCTTTTTTATCTCGCCTCCTATAGAAGGGTTGAAATTCACCCAGAAGACATCTCCTCTTTTTACTTCCATTAAAACTCCTCACTCATTCCCGCCTCACTCCACTCCAGCGCCTCCTTCTCCCTTTCTTTATCCTTGCCCATCATTTTAAAGCCCTCTTCTATTGGTTCTTCTAATTTCAACCGCTCAATTTTTTCTTTTATCGCTTCTTCTACAAACTTGCTCATTTTCCTCTTTGGGATTAAAAACCGAAGTTTTCTATATATCTTTTCTTCTATAGAAAGAGTAATTTTTCTCTGCATAAATCCTCCTTTTACATATAAGTATACTTATATTTCTTAATATGTCAATATAATGTCCAAGTTGTGGATAGTTTTCAGAAATATGCAGAAGATTCAAGATATTTTATATAATCGGAAATACCTTCTTTGATACTATGAAACTTCTCTTTATATCCTGCCTTTCTTAATTTTGAAATATCTGCCTGTGTAAAATACTGGTAATTTTTTCTTATACTCAATGGCATTTCAATATACTCTATTTTTTCATCTTTACCCATTAAGGAAAACAAAACTTCAGCAACTTTATTAAAACTTTCTGCCTTTCCTGTTCCAACATTGTAAATACCTGTTTTTCTGTTCTCAAGGAAAAAATATATAACAGAAGCAACATCTTTCACATAAACAAAATCCCTCTTCTGCTGCCCGTCCTTGTAATCTTCTCTATATGACTTAAAAAGACAAACTTTTCCTTCTTTTTTTATCTGGTAATACATTTTATTTATAACACTTCTCATCTCTCCTTTGTGATACTCATTTGGTCCATAAACATTGAAAAATTTAAGCCCACAAAATTTTTTTCTCCATTCGCTATTGCTAACAACCATAATATCAAAAAGGTGTTTTGAAAATCCATATATATTTAAAGGGCGTAAAGAGAAAATCTTTTCCTCTTCATCAGAAAAACCATTTTCTCCATTTCCATAGGTTGCAGCAGAAGAAGCATAAATTAAATAAATATCTTTTGAGACGCAATATTCAGCAAGCGTTTTTGTATATAAAAAGTTGTTTCTTATTATATAGTTTGTATCTTTTTCAATTGTTGAAGTGCAGGCGCCCAGATGA
This sequence comes from uncultured bacterium, assembly GCA_964599135.1. Classification (GTDB taxonomy): domain Bacteria; phylum Ratteibacteria; class UBA8468; order B48-G9; family JAFGKM01; genus JAGGVW01. The sequence continues at coordinate 906 of CAZRDZ010000100.1, read as the reverse complement.
ATAATGGTTTTTATATTTTCAGGAAGTTTGTTATCCTGAATAAGTTTTAAAAATTCATCTTTTTCAATATAATCAATAAACTTTTTACCATAAAGGTTTTTCCATTTCTCTCCTATAAGATGGTCAACACAGATTATTTCTTTTATTCCTTTATTGTTAAGGTATTTTAAAAGGACACTGCCGATAAAACCAGCCGCACCTGTAATTATGATAATTTCTCTATTCATCATTTTTTACAAACTGGTATGTATCAAAAGCAATTCTTAACTCTTCATTTGTTGGAATAACAAAGACCTTTATCTTTGAACTATCTTTACTTATCTCACCTTCTTTTCTACCAACCATTTTCTCATTTTTCTCTTTATCAATTTCAATCCCGAAGTTTTCAAGGTTCTCAAGAGATTTTTCTCTAACATAGGGGACATTTTCACCAATTCCAGCAGTAAAAGATATAGCATCAACTTTCCCAAGAATAGCCATATAAGAGCCAACATATTTTTTTATACGATAGCAGAAAATATCAATAGCAAGTTTAACTCTTGGATTTTCAATATTCTCCATTAAATTTCTAAAATCATTTGATAAACCTGATATTCCAAGAAGTCCACTTTTTTTATTAAAAATTTTATTTAATTCATCAAAAGAAATTCCTTCTTTTTCTGCAAGATAAAATATAACTCCAGGGTCAATATCTCCTGTTCTTGTTCCCATCAAAAGACCTTCAAGAGGAGTTAATCCCATACTTGTATCAACTGACTTTCCATTTTTGCAGGCGGTTATACTGCATCCATTACCGAGATGACAGGTTACAACATTTATATCATATTTTCCCAACCCCATTATTTCTGCTGTTCTCCTTGCTACATATCTATGGGATGTTCCGTGAAAACCATATCTTCTGACTTT
>CAZRDZ010000099.1:0-4244 GCA_964599135.1 uncultured bacterium | reverse complement strand
GTTGCTTCTTCAATTGCTGAAAATATGAAAGCAGAAAAGTTAATTTTTATTACTGATGTTTTAGGTATTATGAGACATCCTGAAAAAGCAGAAACACTCATTTCTGTCCTTGAACTTTCTCAAGGAGATGATTTGATAAATAAAAAAATTATAAAAGAAGGGATGATTCCAAAAGTTCGTTCTGCAATGAAGGCAATTAGAAAAGGAGTTAAAAAAGTTCATATAATTAGTGGAAATGTTTCACACTCAATTCTTCTTGAAGTTTTTACAAAATCAGGAATTGGAACAGAGATTATAAAAAATGGAGAAAAGGCAGATTAAGAAAATTTACCAGGAATATGTTATCGGTTGTTATACAAAAGAGGACCTTGTTTTTGTCAGAGGGAAAGGAAGTTATTTATGGGATTTAAATGGAGAAAAATATCTTGATTTTTTCCCTGGTTGGGCTGTTAGTGGACTTGGTCATTGTTATCCAGAGGTTGTGAAATCAATAAAAAAACAGGCATCCACTTTAATTCATATTCCAAACAATTATTATCATCCCTGGCAGGCAATATGTGCTAAAGAAATTATTGATATTTCTTTTGAAGGAAAAGTTTTTTTCTGTAATAGTGGAGCAGAGGCAAATGAAGCAGCAATTAAACTATCTCGTCTTTATGGAAAAGAAAAAGGAAGATATAAAATAATATCAATGGAAAATTCTTTTCATGGAAGAACTCTTGCGACTGTCACTCTTACAGGACAGAAAAAATATAATGAACCATTTAAACCACTGCCAGAAGGTTTTGATTATGTTCCATTTAATGATTTTAATGCTTTAAGAAAAAAAATTGATGATAAAACAGTTGCAATATTTTTAGAATTAATTCAGGGAGAAGGTGGAATAAATGTTATAGATAAAGATTATCTTGAAAAAGTGAATAAGTTATGTAAAGAAAAAGATATACTTTTGATTTTTGATGAAGTCCAGACAGGGTTTGGCAGAACTGGAGAATTTTTTGCTTATCAGCATTTTGGAATTGAACCAGACATAATGACACTTGCTAAAACACTTGGTGGGGGTTTTCCCATAGGAGCAATGGTTGCTAAAAAAGAAGTTGCTGACCTTATGGTTCCTGGAACACATGCTTCAACTTTTGGTGGTAGTCCCCTTGCCTGTGCATCTGCCATTGCTGTTATAAAAACAATAAAAGAAAAGAAACTTCTTGAAAAAGTTAGAAAAAATGGAAAATATTTAAGAGAGAAACTTGAGAAGTTAAAGGAAAAATATGATTTTATAAAAAGAGTGAAAGGAATGGGACTGATGCTTGCTGTTGAACTTGAAATGGATGGAAAGGAATTTTATAAAAAATGTCTTGAAAAAAAACTTCTTTTAAACTGCACTCATGGAAATGTTATAAGAATAATGCCTGCACTTACAGTGAAGAAAAAAGAAATTGATGAAGCAGTAGAGATAATGGATGAGTGTTTTTCCTCTCTAATTTAAAGGTGAAAAAATGAGAAAAAGAGATTTTTTAACCATACTGGATTTGAAGAAAGAAGAAATTTTTAAAGTATATGACCTTGCAAAGATGTATAAAAGTATATGGGAAAAAAGAAAAAGAGAAGGTCTTTTAAAAGGAAGAACAATAGGATTGATTTTTAATAAACCATCTACAAGAACAAGAACATCTTTTGAAGTTGCAATTTATTCTCTTGGTGGAAATACAATATACTTTGAAGAGGGAAATATTCAGATATCAAGAGGAGAAACAATTAAAGATACATCAAATGTTTTATCAAAATATATTGATGGGCTTGTTATAAGAACCTATAAACAGAGTGAAGTTGAAGAATTTGCTAAATGGTGCAGTTTCCCTGTAATAAATGCTTTAACTGACCTTCTCCATCCCTGTCAGATTTTATCTGATTACTTTACTATATTTGAAAAGTTTGGTAAACTTGATGGCTTAAAACTTACCTATATTGGAGATGGAAACAATGTTTGCAATTCTTTAATTCTTGGTGGAGATTTATTAGGAGTTGAAGTAAGAATTATATGCCCTGATGAATACAGACCATCTGAAAAAATTATAAATATGGTAAAAAAAGAAATAAAAATTTCTAACGACCCGGACGAGTTTTTAGAAGATACAGATATTCTTTATACAGATACCTGGGTAAGTATGGGAGATGAAAAAGAAAAAGAGAAACGAATTAAAATTTTCAAGCCCTACCAGGTAAATAAAAAACTTGTATCAAAAATTAAAAATGACTTTATTTTTATGCATTGTTTACCTGCTCATCGTGGATGGGAAGTTGAAGATGAAATAATTGATGGGAAAAATTCAATTGTTTTAACACAGGCAGAAAATCGTCTCCACTGTCAAAAAGCCCTTCTTCACTTTCTTTATTCCCCCCTGTTAGAACCCGGTTCTAACAGAGGGGAAATTGGAGAAAATGCCTATAAGAAAAAACATATTGGTTAATGGTGAAGTTTATCATATTTACAGTAGAAGTATAGAAAAATATATAATATTTCCTTTATTTAATGATTTCTTAAGAATGGAAGAATTGATTAAATATTATAAAATACCGAGGAATATAAGTTTCTCTTTATTTTCAAGAACCCCGGATAAATACTCTTCCAATGATAAAAGAGAAGAAATTGTTAGAATTATCGCTTATTGTCTTATGCCAACACACATTCATTTAATACTGCAACAGAAAAAGGAAAATGGGATTTCTAAATTTATGGAAAAAGTTTTAAAGGGATATGCAGTTTATTTTAATAAGAAATACAGAAGAAGTGGTCCTTTATGGTCAGGGAGATTTTCTAATGTGAGAGTAAGAAGTGATGAACAACTTTTACATTTAACAAGATACATACATTTAAATCCAGTGACATCTTATTTGGTAGAAAAACCAGATGACTGGAGATTTTCTTCTTATAGGGAGTATGTTGGACTGAAGAAAAAAAATCTTATGTGTGACTGGGAAGGACTTATTGCTTTCCAGAAGAAAAGTTATATTGAATTTGTGAATAACAGGAAAGATTATCAGAGAGAACTTGCAAAAATAAAAGAATTGCTTTTTTCAGAACCGGGTTCTGGATAATGGATTATGAAAAAAGAGTGGAAAAAGTGAGGGCCTTTCTCAAAAAGAAAAAGGGAGATTGTTTTATCACTTTCAATTCTTCAAATATATTTTATCTTACTGGATTGCTTGATATTGAAGGTTGGCTTGTAATAAGTGAAAAAGAGATTGATTTATTTGTCCCTGAACTTTACTTTTATGAATCCCTTGACAACCCCGGGTATAATAAAATAAAAATACATATATATAAAAGAAAAAAAATTTTCCCCTTCCTTGAAAATTATAAAAAAATTCTTTTCATCAATTCTGAAATTTCTTATCTTTTGTGGCTACAGATTTCTAAAGTTTTAAAAGAAAAGTTTACACCTGTTGAAAATTTTATTTTAGAAATGAGAGCCGTGAAGGAAAAAGAAGAAATACAACTAATAGAAAAGGCAAAAGAAATTGCAGAAAAAACATTAAAAGAAATAAAACGCCTCATTGATAAAAGAAAAAACTTAACTGAACTTGATCTTGTAAGTGAAATTAAATACAAACTTATAAAAAACGGTGCAAGGAAGGAATCTTTTGAACCTATTGTTGCTTCTGGCGTTCATTCTTCTTACCCCCATCACAAATCAAAAAATAAAGCCATAAAAAAGGGCGAGGTAATAGTAATTGATATGGGAGCAGATTTTTGTGGCTATAAAAGCGATTTAACAGCCACTTTTTTTTACGGCGAAATTTCAGATGAAATTAAAAAAATCTATAACATTGTGAAAGATGTTCAAAAATATTGTATTGAATTTGTTTTAGAAAATGCAGGAAATAAGAAAATAAAAGGGAAACAAGTTCACAAAAAGGCAGTTGAAATTTTTAAAAAGTATAAACTTGAAAAATATTTTATTCACGGACTTGGGCACGGAGTTGGAATTGATGTTCATGAAAAACCACAACTTTCCCCGGGGAGTAAAGATGTCATTGAAAAAGGGAATGTATTTACTATTGAGCCAGGTCTTTACTTTCATAATAAATTTGGTATACGGATTGAAAATATGTTAACATTGTAAATAAATTTGACAGGAAAAATTTTATGACTTAAAATAAAAATGTTAGTTGAAAAATTGAAAAATAAAAAACTTGACAGATAAAAAATAATGTTTAAAATAAATTTATACTTAATAGAATCA
>CAZRDZ010000098.1:0-4297 GCA_964599135.1 uncultured bacterium | reverse complement strand
ATTGTCCAAACCGGGTTTGGACAATTACTGGTGTAAAATAAAACTGAAAGAGAACTGATTGTAATTTAAGAAGTTATTTCTTTAAGAATTTCTGGTAAATCAGGGGATAAAAAATACTTTTCTATTCTTTTATCAATATTTACTGGATTTTTATTTTTATTGAAATGAACAAGTTTTTCAGATAGTTCTTTCTTTTTAATTTCAAAATCAACATCACTCATATTCCTTGCAGTTTCAACTACATTAAAAAAGTTCTCTCTTATTTTTTCTATTTCATCACTGCTCAATTCTTTCCCTCTTTTTTTGATTGTGTTAAAGTATCTTTCAAAAATAAAATCCTTCGTTTTTTCGTATCTCTCATCAGGAAGTTTTCTAATTCTTTCAAGTGCCTTTGTCCCGAATTCTGAAGTTCCTGTCTGTCCGACCCTAACAGGATTTTTCCAATCAGATGGTGGAACAAGACAGGGAGTAAATTTTCCTATCAGATATAACTGGTTCTCTGTAAGAACATTTTTTATTTCTTCAACATACCTTTCTCTTTCCCTTTTTATATTCTCTCCCATCTCTTTCAATTTCCTGCTATATTTATGAACTTCTCCTGCAATTCTTCTATCATATTCTCCATTATTTCTTATCAACTCTTCTTTAAATCTCTGAAATATACTAATTGCTTCATTTATTGTTTCATTACTTTCTTTGATATATTTCTCTCTCATCTTATTGTATCTTTCAGAAATATCAAGAAGTTCTTTTATCTGTTGATTGTTTAAATTAAGTCCATTTATAAGATTAATCAATTTCAATTGATTTTCCAACTTAATCATTTTGAGACGGTTTTCAAGATGTTCTGAAGAAAATGATAAGAAACTAAGAAAGAAGATAAGGAAAAATATTTTTTTCATAATTCCTCCTTTTTTATTTTTGACTGATAAGTGAAAAGAAAGTTTATGGAGAGAAGGCAAGTTTAACTGCCTCTTCAGGTGTATGGGCTATTTCTGGTTTTCTTTTGAATTTTGAAAGGACTTTTTCATCAGAAAATAACTCACATATTCCATTACTTGAACTTATCAAAATTGTTTTCTTACCAAGAGCAACAGCCATTGAGATTTCATTTAAAGTTCCCCATCTTCCACATATTCCTATTATGCTATCTGCTGAATTAACTATTATTGAATTTCTGTAAAATCCAAGATTTGTCTCGATAGGAATATCTATGTATTTATTTGCTTTATCTTTTTTCCAGGGAAGAATTCCAACAGTTATACCTCCACCTCTTTTTGCTCCTTTTGCTGCTGCTTCCATAATTCCACCAAGCCCTCCACATATCAAAATCCCGCCTCTTTCAGCAATAAGAAATCCTGTCCTTTCAGCAATTTCAAGGATTTCAGAAGTTAAATTTTCATCTCCTTCATTACTACCACAAACAGCAATTATTTTTTTCATAATCCCTATATTTATAACATTTTTTCCTCAGGTAGAAAAGAGGAAAAAATTATTTCTATTTCATTTCTTTCAACATTATTTTGAAAGATAAAATTTTTCTGATATAATAAATAGCCAAAAAGAAGAGGAAAAAATGATGGAAGAAAAAATCAAAGATAAATTTAAAAAAGGAAGTTACGAAAAACTTGAAAGAATAAAGAACAAAAAGATTCAGGAATTTATTTCAAAATTTATTTCTCTATGTAATCCTTCTTCTGTTTTTGTAAGAGATGACAGCAAGGAAGATGCACTTTATATAAGAAAAAGAGCGATTGAAATTGGTGAAGAAGGGAAATTGATAACCGATGGACATACATACCACTTTGATGGATATTATGACCAGGCAAGGGATAAAGAAAATACAAAATTTATGATAACAGAAGGATTGGAAGTTGGGCCTCTACTTAACTCCATTGATAGAGACGAAGCATATAAAGAAATTACAGAAATTCTTAAAAATATAATGAATGGAAAAGAACTGTATGTTCTCTTTCTATGCCTTGGACCTGTTAATTCCCCATTTTCAATATATGCTGTCCAATTAACAGATTCTGCTTATGTTGCTCACTCAGAAGATATTCTTTATAGACCTGCTTATTCTGTCTTTACTGAAAAAGAAGATATTGAATTTTTCAAATTTGTCCATTCAGCAGGGCAACTTACTGAAAATAAAACAAGTAAAAATGTTGATAAAAGAAGAATTTATGTTGATTTTGTTGAAAATATTGTTTTCAGTGCTAATACTCAATATGCAGGAAATACAGTAGGATTGAAAAAACTCGCCCTTCGTCTTGCTATAAGAAAAGCGACAGAAGAAAAATGGCTTGCAGAACATATGTTTATTATGGGGGTAAAAGGGGAAAACAGAAAATCATATTTTCTCGGTGCTTTCCCGAGTATGTGTGGGAAAACTTCTACCTGTATGGTAAGAGGGGAAACAATAATTGGAGATGATATTGCATATCTGAAGAAAAGGGATGGCAAAATTTATGCTGCAAATATTGAAAGAGGTATATTTGGAATTATTCAGGATGTAAATGAAAAAGATGACCCACTAATATGGAAAGCACTTAATACTGAAGGAGAAATAATTTTCTCAAATATTCTTGTTTCAAATGGAAAGGCATTCTGGAATGGTTGTGGTAAAGAAATCCCGGATGAAGGTATAAACTTTTCAGGTAAATGGTGGAAAGGGAAAAAAGATGAAAATGGAAAAGAAATTCCTCCATCTCATCCAAATGCAAGATATACAATCAGATTAAACTCTCTTGAAAATTTTGATTCTGAAGGAGAAAATTCAGATGGAGTTGAAGTAAGTGGTATTATTTTTGGTGGGAGGGATTCTGATACATGGCCACCTGTTTTTGAAAGTTTTAACTGGATTCACGGAGTTATAACTATTGGTGCTTCTCTTGAATCAGAAACAACAGCAGCAACATTAGGAAAATCAGGAATAAGAAAGTTTAATATTATGGCAAATATGGATTTTATCTCTGTTCCTCTTAGTAAATATATTGAAAACTACCTTGAATTTGGAGAAAAAGATTTAAGGAAAGTTCCTAAAATCTTTGGAGTTAATTACTTTTTAAGAGATGAAAATGGAAATTATCTTACTGACAAACAGGCAAAAAGGGTCTGGCTAAAATGGATGGAAAAAAGGGTCTATAATGAAATATCTGCAATAAAAACACCAATTGGTTTTATACCAGAATATAATGATTTAAAAAATTTATTTAATGAAGTTCTCTCACAGAATTATTCTAAACAAGATTATATAAAACAATTCAGTTTAAGAGTTTCAAACAATATAACAAAGATGGAAAGAATAATTGGAATTTACAGGAATTTAAAAAATATTCCAGAAATTGTTTTTGAAACACTCCAGAATCAGAAAAAAAATCTTATTAAATTGAAAGAGGAATATGGAGATGTCGTTTCACCTTATAAGTTAAAGGAGATTTTATGATTTCAAAAAGAGCATCAGAAATAAAACCATCAGCAACTCTTACAATAAACCAGATAGCGAAAAAATTTATAAGTGATGGGAAAGATGTTATAAATCTTTCTGTCGGAGAACCTGACTTTGATACACCTGTTGCTATCAAGGAGTTTTCCAAGAAAGCAATTGATGATGGATTTACAAAATATACTGAAAGTAGAGGGATAAAAGAACTGAGAGAAGTAATTGTTGAAAAACTTGAAAAAGAAAATAATCTAAAATATACTCCTGAGCAGATTGTAGTTTCAAATGGCGCAAAACACTCTCTCTTTAATGTTTTCCTTGCAATTCTTAACCCGGGAGATGAAGTAATAATCCCTGCTCCTTACTGGGTAAGTTATCCACCTATGGTGAAAATTGCTGGTGGAGTTCCTGTTGTCTGCAACTGGAATGAAAAATTCAAAATAGATATTGAGAGATTAAAATCAATTATAACTTCAAAAACAAAAGCACTCATTCTCAATAGTCCTTCAAATCCAACAGGTATTATTTATTCAGAAGATGAATTGAATGAACTGGCAAATATACTTGTAAAAAATGGTATTATTTGTATTTCAGACGAAGTATATGAGAAAATTATATATGAGAAAAAACATATAAGTATTGCATCTATTTCAGAAGAAATGAAAAAATTAACTATTGTTGTTAATGGTGTCTCAAAAACATTTGCTATGACTGGCTGGAGAATTGGCTATATTGCTGCCGAAAAAGAAATAGCAGATGCAGTAAATAAAATTCAGAGCCAGACAACATCTGCTCCATCTTCAATATCACAAAAAGGTGCTTACTTTGCAATAAAAGAGGGAGAAAAACTTT
>CAZRDZ010000097.1:0-4354 GCA_964599135.1 uncultured bacterium | reverse complement strand
TATACTCTTTTTCACAATTGTTTCAGCAAAACTTTCTAAAATTTCTTTTTTTGGAGAAGAAACTGTTAGAAAAATAGGGGGAGTAAAAATAAAGTTTTTATTTTCTCTTTTGAATTTTCCAGATATTCTTGAGAAAGTGAAAAGTTTAAAACTCCTTTTTTCATAAAGGTATCCTTTCTCATGTAGAAAATTACTTAAAACAATATTCAAATTTCTATATATAAAACTCTGCAAAATGTAATTGTAGGAAAAGGGAAGAACAATTTCTTTTTCTGAAGACAACTTTATTTTAATTCTCATTTTTATTAAAGAAGGGAATTATCATTACTTTTTTTGTCATATCCTAAATGTTTATAGGCAGAATAGGTTGCAACTCTTCCCTGGGGTGTCTTTTTTATAAAACCTTTTCTTACAAGGAAACTTTCGTAAACTTCTTCAATTGTAGATGGTTCTTCTCCAACTGCTATTGAAATACTCTTTATTCCGACAGGACCTCCATTGAACTTTGTTATTATAACTTCAAGAATTTTCTTATCCATCTCATCAAGACCTTCCTCATCTACATCCATCTGGTTCAATGAATAAACCGCTATTTCTTTATCTATTATCCCCTTCCCTTTAACCTGTGCAAAATCCCTTACTCTTCTTAAAAGACGGTTGGCAACTCTTGGAGTTCCTCTTGACCTTTTTGCTATTTCCTCTGCTCCTTCATCTGTTATTTTAATATTTAAAATTTTAGCAGACCTTTTTATAATTTTTTCAATTTCTGAATTTGTATAGTAATCAAGACGATGCAAAATTCCAAATCTGTTCCTTAAAGGTGAGGTTAAAAGTCCTATTCTTGTGGTTGCTCCAATAAATGTGAATGGTTTTACAGGGATTTTTACTGATTTTGCTTTTGGACCTTCTCCAATCATTATATCTATAACAAAATCTTCCATCGCACTGTAAAGATATTCTTCAACATTTCTTGAAAGACGGTGTATTTCATCAACAAAAAGGACATCTGAAAATTCAAGGTTTGTAAGAATTCCTGCAAGGTCTCCTGCTTTTTCAAGAACAGGACCTGATGTTGCTTTTATATTAACTCCCATTTCATTTGCTATAATATAAGCAAGAGTTGTTTTCCCAATTCCAGGAGGACCATAAAAAAGAACATGGTCTAAAACTTCTTTCCTTTCTTTTGCTGCTGAAATGAAAACTTTTAAATTCTCCTTTATTTTCTCCTGCCCAACAAATTCATCAAGATTGGAAGGTCTTAATTTCTGTTCATACTTTTTATCTTCACTGCCTGCTATTGGAGAAGTTATTTCTTTTTCCATTTTATATCTTCTTTAATGCCTCCTTTATAACTTCTTCAAGAGAAACTTTTTCTCCAATCTGCTTCAATATTTTTTTCACAGCAGAAATTGCTTCACTTCTTTTATATCCAAGAACAGTCAATGCTTCAACAGCATTTATAAAGATGTCTCTATCTATTTTTGCAACTTCTTCAGATATAACTGGACGCATCTTTTCAATTCTCTGTTTCAACTCAACTATCAATCTTTCTCCTGTTTTTTTACCAACCCCTGGAATTTTTGTAAAAAAAGTCGCATCTTCTTCTGAAATTGCACTGTATAACTGTTCAACTGTTGAACCGGATAAAATTCTTAAAGCAACTCTTGGTCCTATTCCAGGAACTCCAATTAAAAGAAGAAAAAACTCCCTTTCCTGAAGAGATGAAAATCCATATAAATTAACATCTTCATCAGAAATTTTAAGCACCGTATATAGTTTTGCTTCATCTCCTATCTCTCCTAAATTTTCAGATGTCTGGAGAGAAACATCTATAATATATCCTGTCCCATCTTTTTCAACAACAACTCTTGTTGGAGTTTTTTCAACTATCTTTCCCTTTATGTAATAGAGCATTTTCTTCCCTTAAATAAAAAGATGAAATTGCAACTGCTACTGCATCGCTCTCATCAAGTTTTTTAAAATTTTTATAGCCAGTCATTGTCTCAACCATAAATTTAACCTGTCCTTTATCAGCAGAACCAATCCCTGTTAAGCATTTTTTTACTTCTCTCGGCGGAATAGTTTCAAAATCAAAGTTGTTTTTTATAGCAATTGCCTCAATTATTCCTATAACCTGGCCTATTTTTAATGCAACCCGCATATTTTTTGCTACATATATTTCTTCAATTGCAACTTTTTCTACATCTGCTGATTTTATCACTTCCTCAATTTTTTCTGCTATATAATAAAGTTTCTCTTTATATTCCAGATTTTTGGGAGGAGATATAACACCACTTTCTATGATTTTGAAACTATTACCCTTTTTCTCCACAATTCCAAAACCAACTCTGTAAATACCCGGGTCAATCCCTAATATTCTCAATTTTATTTTTCAATTGTCTCAAGTATTTCATCAGGTATATCAAAGTTTGCATAAACACCCTGAACATCTTCATTTTCTTCAAGGTCATCAAGGAGTTTTAAAAGTTGTTCTGCCTCTTTTCCTTCAACTTTGACTGTATTCTTTGGGATTAATGTTACACTGGCGCTTTCAATTTCAATCTGATTATCCTGGAGTGCTTTCTTTACATTTTCAAAATTCTCTGGAGTTGTTATTATTTCATATGTATCTTTCTCTGTTTTCATATCCTCTGCTCCTGCTTCAAGAACAATTTCAAACAACTTATCTTCCTCTGATTTTTCCTTCTTAACTGTTATAAGACCTTTTCTCTCAAAAATCCATGCAACACTTCCCTGTCCTCCAAGATTTCCATTATGCCTGGAAAAAATAGACCTGATTTCAGAAGCAGTTCTGTTTTTATTATCGGTTAGAACTTCTACATAAATTGCAACTCCGCCAGGACCGTATCCTTCATAAGAGACCTGTTCATAATTAACTCCACCTTCTGCTCCACTCCCTTTCTTTATTGCTCTCTGAATATTATCATTTGGCATATTATAACTTTTTGCTTTTTCTATTGCCATTCTCAATCTGGAATTTGTCTCTGGATTTGCTCCTCCCATTTTTGTGGCAACCATTATCTCTTTTATCAACTTGGTAAAAATTTTCCCTCTCTTCTGGTCAGTTGCCATTTTCTTATGCTTTATACTATGCCATTTTGAATGTCCACTCATTTATCCCTCCCCTTTTAATTTTTTCCAGAAATCTTCTGTTGACATACTTTCAATCAATTTCCTGAATTCCTCTGCTTCCTTCTTATCTATTGGTCTGTCAAGTTTATTTGAACTGACAAACTCCCCTCCTTCATAATACTTTATAATTTCTGCTTTTTCAAGTAAATCCTCAGAAGCAAAAATTTCTGCTCCAAATCTTAAAGCGAGGGCTATTCCATCACTTGGTCTGCAATCAATTCTCTTAATCTCTCCACCTTTATCAATTATTAAGTTTGCAAAATATATGTTTTTCTTTAGAGAATGTATTTCAATTCTAATTATTTTTCCACCGAGCAGTTCAATAATGTTTTTTGTAAGGTCATGTGTAAGTGGTCTTGGAAAAGATGTTTTTTCTAAAACCATAAGAATTGATTGTGCTTCAAAAATTCCTATTACAATCGGAAGAATTTCTCCCTTTTTACTCTTTAAGATCACAATTGGAGAGTGCGTTATCAAATTCAAAACAACACCTTCAACTTCAACTTTCACCATATTACTGTTCTGTCTCCTTTTCTTTTTTCCTTTCTTCTATTATTTTCGTAGCAATGTGAGAAGGGACTACCTCATAATGAGAAAATGCCATTGAATAATTCCCTTTTCCACTTGTAATTGACCTCAATTCATTTGTATAATTTGACATTTCAGCAAGAGGAACCTGTGCTTTTATAACCTGATTTTTCCCCACTACTGTCATATCAAGAACTTTTCCTCTTTTTGCATTTATTGTCCCTATAACATCACCAACAAACTCCTGAGGAACTCTTATTTCCACATTAACTATTGGTTCAAGCAAAATTGGACCTGCCTGTTGTGCTGCTTTCTGTAAAGCCATAGAGCCGGCTATCTGGAATGCAATATCTGATGAATCAACTGGATGAAATGTTCCGTCATAAAGTATCACTCTTATATCAACCATAGGATAATTTGCTAAAATACCTTTTTTCATCGCTTCTTTAATACCTTTTTCCACAGATGGTATATATTGTCTCGGAATTGCTCCACCAACAATTTTATCAACAAACTCAAAACCAGTCCCTCTTGGAAGTGGCTCTATTTTTATAAAACAGTGCCCATATTGACCCCTTCCACCTGTCTGTCTTTTATATTTTCCTTCTGCATCTGCTGGTTTTGTTATTGTTTCCTTATAAGCAATTTTTGGAATACCTTTTTCAACCTCAAC
>CAZRDZ010000096.1:0-4470 GCA_964599135.1 uncultured bacterium | reverse complement strand
TTGTCTCTCCAATTGAATCTGTGTTTTATCCAGACCCTGATGTTTACAATAAAATCCTTTTTAAAAAATTAAAGATATTTCATTCTCTTATTCCGATACCTGTTATTAATCCTTTTCTTTCTAACTGGAAAGAACTTTTAAAAGAATATGTTGCTTATAAAAAAATCAAAACCATTAAGATTTTGCCAAACTATCATAATTACTCTCTCTCGTCAGAATCTGTTAATGAGATGATGGAGAAACTCAAAGAAAGGAAAATACCTTTGATAATTCAGATACGGTTAGAAGATGAAAGAAACCAATATCCACTTCTTAAAATTAAAGGGGTAGAAATAGAAGAAATTATTAAACTGGCTAACCATTTTCCTCAAGTTCCAGTTATCTGCCTGTGTCCATATTTTTCAGAAGCAATTTTATTAGTCAAAAAGACAGAAAATATTTATGTAGATATATCTTTTGTAGAATGTCTGGATACCATTGTTACTTTGTTAAAGGAAATTCCTGCAAGGAGGGTTCTTTTTGGTAGTCATACCCCATTTTTATATACCCGCTCTGCAGTAATGAAAATTAAATCTGCAGATATTTCTGAAAAAGATATACAGGCAATTACATTCACAAATGTACGGGACTTATTGAAATTATAAAGTAATTCCATCCTTTTTAAATTCATATCTCTTTCTTAATATGGTATAATAGAGATAGGGAAAAGGTAAAACAAAATAAAAAGGAGGAGGACAATGAGAGAAAATTGTTTAATGAAGGAAGTATTAAATTTTGGTTATGGAAGTATGCGATATTTTTCAAAAAATGCAAAAAAAATTTTTGAAGAAATAAAGGAAGAAGCAAAAAAATCTGACCGTCCCGACCTTATAAAAATTTGTGAGAAGGTTCGGGAAATACCCAAAACAATTACAAAAAGATTTATTAAAAATCTTGGATTTATAACTGAAGAGGACTTAAAAGAAAATAAAAAGAAGTGAAAAATTTCATTGATGAAGTAAAAATAAAGGTAAAAGCAGGAAAGGGGGGGGATGGTTGTGTTGCTTTCAGAAGAGAAAAAGGAGTTCCAAAGGGTGGACCCTCTGGAGGAGATGGCGGGAAAGGCGGAGATATAATTTTCATTGGAAATAAAAATATGAGAACACTTATTGATTTTTATTATCAACAGTTTTTAAAAGCAGAAAATGGAACCTCTGGAAGTGGAAATAACAAAAAGGGAAAAGATGGGAAAAATCTTGATGTCTTTGTTCCCTGTGGAACAGTTATAAAAGAAATAGAAAACAATAAAGAAAAAATAATCGGTGAAATACTTAAAGATGGAGAAAGAATTGTTGTAGCAAAAGGAGGAAAAGGAGGAAAAGGAAATACAAATTTTAAATCATCAACAAATCAGACACCAAGAATTGCAACAAAAGGAGAGCAGGGTGAAGAAAAAGAATTAAAACTGGAGTTGAAACTTATTGCAGATGTTGGAATTGTAGGATATCCAAACGCTGGAAAGTCAACATTGATATCAAAAATTTCAAATGCGAGAGTAAAAATTGCCGATTATCCTTTTACTACTTTAATTCCCAATTTGGGAGTGGTAAAACTTACTAACTTCAGAAGTTTTGTAGTTGCGGATATACCAGGAATTATTGAAGGTGCCTCAGATGGAAAAGGACTTGGGATAAAATTTTTAAAACATATAGAGAGAACAAAAGTTTTACTCCACCTTATTGACCTTTCTCAATCTGATATTGTTGAAAGATATTATAAACTGAGAGAAGAACTGAAAAAATATAGTGAAAAACTTGCTGAAAAAGAAGAAATAATTGTTGGCAATAAGATAGACATTGAAACAGCAAGAGAAAATATTAAAATTTTAAAAGAAAATTTCAAAGAAGTTTATTTTATTTCGTCTTTAACTGGAGAAGGTATTAAAGAATTAGAAGAGGTTATCTGGAATAAACTGGAGAGAAAAATATGAGTGTTGAACTTGGACAGTTAAAAGAATTGTATGAAAAATTAAAAGAAAAATGGGAAGATTTATGTAATAACTATAACCTGGAAAAGAAAGAAGAAGAATTTAAATTGCTTGAAAAGGAAAGAGAAAAGAAGGGCTTCTGGCATCCAAAAGAAGATAAGGAAAAATTTGAGAAATGGAATATATTAAGCACTGATATTGAAAAAATAAGAGAAATAGAAAATAAATTTTCTGAACTTGAAACAATTTTTGAACTTCTTGAAACCAATCCTGATAGAGAACTTGAAAATGAAGCGGAAAAGATAATTGAAAAACTGGGAAAAGAAATCCCTTCTCTAAAAATAAGATTTATGTGGAAAGATGAAACTGATAAAAAGAATGCAATTATCACTTTACACGCAGGAGCAGGGGGAACTGAAGCATGTGACTGGGTAAGTATGTTATGGAGAATGTATAGCAAATGGGCTTCAAGGAATGGATTTAATGTTAAAATTGTTGATTTCCTTCCTGGTGAAGAAGCAGGGATAAAAAGAATAACAGGGATAATCTCAGGACAATATGCCTATGGATACCTTAAAGGTGAAAATGGTGTTCATCGACTTGTAAGAATATCTCCTTTTGATGCGAACAGGAGAAGACATACAAGTTTTGCTGCTGTAAATGTCATTCCTGAAATTGAACAGGATATAAAAATTGAAATTAATCCTGATGACCTTGAAATAGAGACATTCAGAGCAGGAGGACATGGTGGACAGAATGTAAACAAAGTTGAAACAGCAGTAAGAATAAAACATAAACCAACAGGGATAGTTGTTCAATGTCAGAATGAGAGAAGTCAATTTAAGAATAGAGAAATTGCTTTGAGAATTTTGAAAAGCCGACTGTATCAATTAGAACTGGAAAAACAGAAGAAAGAAGAAGCAGAAAAAAGAAATTCACAGAAAAAAATAGAATGGGGAAGTCAGATAAGGTCTTATGTTTTTTTCCCATATACAATGGTGAAAGACCATAGAACTGGATATGAAACATCAAATGTTGAAAAGGTTATGAATGGAGAGATTGATGGTTTTTTAATGGCTGAAATTGAATACCTCTCTAAAAATGAGAATAATCAGGCCTAACTTTTAAAAATGAAAATTCTGATAACCGCAGGACCGACAAGAGAATATTTAGACCCGGTGAGATTTATAAGTAATCTTTCAACAGGTAAAATGGGTTATTTAATTTCAGAAGAAGCAATAAAAAGGGGACATAAAGTAATACTTATAAGTGGACCAACTTATCTGAAACCACCAGATGGAATAAAAGTGGTTAAAATAACATCAACAGAAGAAATGAAAGAAGCCGTTTTAAAGTATTTCCCAGAATATGATGTTTTAATAATGGCTGCAGCAGTGAGTGATTGGAAACCTGAGAAAAAATACAGGGGAAAATTAAAAAGAAAAAAAGAGTGGAATTTAAAACTTATCCCAAACCCGGATATATTAAAAGAAGTATCAAAAATAAAAAAAGAAAATCAAATAGTCATTGGTTTTGCCCTTGAAACAGAAAATATTGAAAAAAATGCATTGAAAAAGTTAAAAGAGAAAAAACTTGATTTAATTATAGGTAATACAACCGAATTCTTTGGAGAGGGTAAACCATCAAAAGTAGTTTTTATCTCAAAGGATGGAAAAGTTAAAAAATATAAAAGAATAAAAAAAGAAAAAGTTGCTGAAAAAATAGTTAATTGGATAGAAAATGAAGCACACTGATTTATAATAGAAATTAATCTTTTACAGATTTTATTGAAATAAGAACTCCGAGAATCGTTAGAAATCCCCCCACATAGATAAAGAATGATATTTTCTCACCAAACCATATTACCGCAATAATTCCAGTTGTTAAAGGAGCAATAAATTGTAAAATGCCTGCAATAATTGTTTTAATTTTATTTATTGCATAAAACCAGAGTGTAAAACCAATTCCTGCTGGAACTATTCCTAAATAAATTCCTGTAATAACTCCTGCTTTCCCTCCAGAAAAAGGTAATTGAAAAACTATAAGAGAAAGGAAAAGCAAAATTGTTCCAAAAACAGAAGCCCAGAAAGTTGATAAAACTGCTCCATATTTTTTTATAACTCCACACCTTTTACTCCAGACACTGTAAAAAGCCCAGGAAATAGCAGCAAAAAGAGCAAAAAGATTTCCTGAAAAAGAAATATCAGAAGAAAATTTTCCTTCGGTTATAATTAAATAACATCCTATAAATCCTAAAATAATACCAGTTATTTCATTTATTTTTATCTTTTCTTTCAAAAATAAATAAGAAAAAATCCCTATAAAAAAAGAATTTGAATTCATAAGAACACTTCCAGAAGTTGATGTTGTGAATTTGACAGAATAAAAAATAAAAATATTCATAAGGAAAATTCCTGTAAGACCAAGAGTAAAAAAAGAAAAAATATCACTTTTATCAATTCTCAACTTTACTTTTTTAAAGGAAAGATAAACAAAAAGAAAAA